>CAZFCV010000047.1:3523-8218 GCA_964517985.1 uncultured Dehalococcoidales bacterium
TCAGTGTGGAGGAGAAATGAACAAGTTTATGATGCAGCAAGCCCAGAGGCTCCAGGAGAAGCTCGCCAAGGCGCAGGAGGAGCTGAGTAACACCACCCTGGAGGTCACTTCCGGCGGCGGCGCCATAACGATTACCATTGACGGCAAGCAGCAGATAAAGTCGGTGAAGATATCGCCGGAGGTGGTTAGCCCGGATGATGTGGAGATGCTGGAGGAGATGGTGCTGGCGGCGGTCAGGGAAGCCATCAGCCAGTCACAGGAGGTTGCCGCCAAGCATCTGGGCGGGCTGACCGGCGGCTTTAAAATCCCCGGGCTTACCTGATTTGTTGAGGAGGGCAAGCGTTGGACGGTCTCAGACCCGCTTCGGAAGCAGTATACCGGCTCGTCCGGGAGCTTAGCCGGCTGCCCGGCATTGGCCCCAAGAGTGCCCAGCGCCTCACCTACTACCTGCTCCGTGCCCCGGAAGAGCAGGGCGGGTTGCTGGCGGAGGCAATACTGGCGCTGAGGGAGGAGACCAGGCTATGCTCCGTTTGTTTCAATATTGCCGACACTGACCCGTGCCCTATCTGCGACAGTGCCGGGCGTGACCGCAGCAAGGTCTGCGTTGTGGAGCAGCCGCAGGACATCCTGGCTCTGGAGGCGACCAAGCTCTACGGCGGGCTATATCATGTGCTTCACGGCGCCATCTCGCCCACCGAGGGGGTGGGCTCTGGCGATGTCAGAATCAGGGAGCTCCTGCAGCGGCTGGAGGATGGCTCGGTGGACGAGGTAATCCTGGCGACCAACCCCAATCTGGAGGGGGAGCAGACCGCCCTGTACCTCCACCGCCTTATCTCCCCCCTCGGTATCCGGGTCACCCGCCTTGCCCGGGGGCTGCCCTTCGGCGCCGAGCTGGAATACGCCGATGAAGTTACCCTGAGCCGGGCATTGGAGGGCAGGCAGGAGTTTTAGCCCCTTCACTGGCTGTCTATTGAAATGACGCCGATTGCCTATAGTGATTTTGAGAAGGGCAAAAAATGTCCAAGCCGCGGACCTATCAGACGGAAGCCATCATTATCAGGAAGATTAAGCTCGGTGAGGCGGACCGGATTCTCACCCTCTATACCCCCCACCTGGGGAAGCTCAGGGCGGTTGCCAGGGCGGTGCGGCGCCCCCGGAGCAAGCTCTCCGGGCACCTGGAGCTCCTCATCCATAGCCAGGTCTCGCTGGCGCGGGGGCGCAATCTGGACACCATAATCGGCAGCCAGACCATAAGCAGCTTCCGGGTGCAAAAGGATGACCTGTGGCTTACCTCCTGCGCCCTCTATGCCGCCGAGCTGGTTGACCAGTTCACCGCCGACGGCGTGGAGAATGCCTCCCTCTTCCGGCTGCTACTGGAGACAATGCACTGCCTGTGCCCGGATGGGGATAGCGAGCTGGCTCTGCGCTATTTTGAGATTCACCTGCTGGACAGGGTTGGCTACCGCCCCCAGCTCCGGGAGTGTGTCTCCTGCCGCTTGCCGCTGGCGCCGGTAGCCAATTTCTTCTCCTCCAGCGCCGGTGGCGTGCTGTGCCCGGACTGCGGCTATAGCCAGCCGCTGGGCTACCCCCTCTCCCTTAATGCCCTGAAGGTGCTGCGTTTCCTGCAGGACAGCGATTACGATAATGCCAGCCGGCTGAAGATGGCTCCGGAGCTGTCCCGGGAGGTGGCGGGGGTGGTGCGGGGCTACCTGAGATACCTCCTGGAGGGCGAGGTGAAGTCAGCCGCCTGGCTGGATGCTATGCGGGAGCAGAACGGCAAGCCGGTAGCTGACCGGGATCCGGTCTCCTAGCCTTACCATCGTAAGCCGGGCGCCCTGCTCCTGGGCAAATCATTCACCAGCCCTTGTCTGTTTGCCGTTGTCTAACATATAATAACCGAAAGCGGGGGAATATAGAGATGGCATCCAGATTAGACAGCGTTGCCCGGCAGCGGCAGCAGAAGCTTGACCGCATCCGCAGCAGCGGTATTGACCCCTACCCCCGCCGCTATCACCGCAGCCACACCACCGGGCAGGCGGCAGCCCGGCTCAAGGAGATGGAGGCCGGCTCAAACCAGGGCGGGGAGGCGGCGGTCAGCGTTGCCGGGCGGATTACGGCAAACCGCCCCATGGGCAAGATATCCTTCCTTGACCTCCGCGACGGCTCGGGGAAGATTCAGCTGTGCTTCTACAAGAGCCGCCTTGGCGAGGAGCAGAGGGGGCTGTTCCGGGACCTGGATATCGGCGATATTATCGGGGCTAGCGGCCGGCTTTTCCGGACAAAGACCGGCGAGCCGACGGTTGAGGTGACGGACTTTGCCCTGCTGGCTAAGTCGCTTCAGCCCCTGCCGGAGAAGTGGCACGGGCTGGGCGATGTTGACAAGCGCTATCGCCAGCGCTACCTTGATCTCATCGCCAACACCGAGGTTAAAGAGGTCTTCCGGGTGCGCAGCCAGGTTATCAATGCCCTGCGCCAGTTCCTCAACCAGCGCGGCTTCCTGGAGGTGGAAACGCCGGTGCTGCAGCCATCCGCCGGGGGCGCTCTCGCCCGCCCCTTCATCACCCATCACCACGCCCTTGACCACGATTTTTACCTGCGTATCGCCCTGGAGCTGCACCTCAAGCGGCTCATTGTCGGCGGCTTTGACCGGGTGTACGAGCTGGGGCGCATCTTCCGCAACGAGGGTGTCTCCACCCGGCACAACCCGGAGTTCACCATGCTGGAGAGCTACGAAGCCTACGCCGACTATAATGACGTGATGGCGGGGCTGGAGGAGATGGTCTATCAGGTTAGCCAGCAGGTGTTGGGCGGCAGCACGGTTGAGTTTGCTGAAAATACCATTGACTTCAAGCCACCGTGGCGGCGGCTGACCCTGCGCCAGGCGGTTAAGGAATACAGCGGCATTGACTTTGAGAGCTACCCTGATGCCGGTTCCCTCCGGGCGGAGATGATGGGGCGGGGGATGGAGGTTGACCCGCAGAAGGGACGGGGGCGGCTGATAGACGAGCTTATCTCCACCCTTGTTGAGCCCAACCTTATCCAGCCCACCTTCCTTATGGACTACCCGGTGGAGATGTCGCCGCTCGCCAAGACCAAGCCGGAGGATAGCCGCCTGGTGGAGCGTTTTGAGGCATTTGCCGGTGGCATGGAGATTGCCAACGCCTTCACCGAGCTCAACGACCCTGTTGAGCAGAGGGAGCGTTTTTCCTGCCAGCAGAGGGAGCAGGTGCGGGATGAAGATGCCGAGACCATTGACCAGGACTATCTGCTGGCGCTGGAGTACGGCATGCCCCCCACCGGCGGGCTGGGGGTGGGCATTGACCGCCTGGTGATGCTCTTCACCGGCAAGCCGTCAATCCGGGAGGTAATATTATTTCCCCAACTCAAGGAGAATCCGTAGGGGAGGGTTAAAGAGGGGGTAAGGCAGGTAAGGAATATGCCGGAAAAGAAAGATTTAATCGCCTACTGCGGTCTTTACTGTGGGGACTGCTTTGGCTATAAGGGGGTGGTTGCCGATTTAGCCCGTGACCTCAGAAAGGAATTAAGACAGGCAAAGTTCAGCAGGACAGCGGAGTTTCTGGCGGAGACCCCGTTCTTTGCCGTGTTCAAAGACTACCCGCAGTGCTACGAGGTGCTGGGTGCCCTGGCAAAGTTCCGTTGCCGGAGGACCTGCCGGGGTGGCGGTGGCCCCCCGTTCTGCAAGATGAGAAAATGCTGCCAGAAGAAAGGCATTGATGGCTGCTGGCAGTGTGATGAGTTCGAAACGTGCCCGAACCTGGACTTCTTGAAACCATCTCACGGGGACGCTCATATAAGGAATCTAAGAATACTCCGGAAGGCGGGGGTTGATAGCTTTCTTGAGGGGAAGAGAAACTGGTAGCTAGTCCCCTCTTCTGATATGGGGGGAAGCTTGAGGGGGCAGAGCCTCAGAGCATGATTATTGGGAGTGCTGGAGGGATGAAGCTCCAACATGAGTAGGAGAGTCTAAGAGAGGCGAAGCCTCTCTTGTATAACTCCTCCCCCTCTCCTATCAAGGAGATGGGGACATAGGGGTCCCCGCGAAATCTTAGATTTCGTGGGGTAAGATATAGGGGGAGAGGTAGATAATAGATGCTTGACCTGAGGTTTATCCGGGAAAACATAGACCTGGTGCGGCAGGGGGTGAAGAACCGCCGGGATACGGCGCCGCTGGAGGCAATCCTGGAGCTTGATGCCGAGCGCCGCCAGAGGGTGATTGAGCTGGAGGGCTTCCGCCATGTGCGCAAGGAGGCGGGACGGGAGAGGAAGGCGGCGGGGGGAACCGTGGCGGAGGGGCGCCAGCTGCGTGCCAAGATAAAATCGCTGGAGGAGGAGGTGAGGAGCCTGGATGAGCAGCTGATGGGGTTGCTCTTGCAGGTGCCCAACATCCCCGCCCCGGACGTGCCGGTGGGGGTGGGTGAGGAGGGCAACGTGGTGGTGCGCTCCTGGGGGGAGGTGAAAGACCTGGCTTTTGAGCCCGCCCCCCACTGGAAGCTGGGGGAGTCCCTGGGTATTATTGACTTTGAGCGGGGGGTGAAGCTGTCCGGCAGCCGTTTCTATGTCCTCAAAGGGCTGGGTTCCCGGATGCAGAGAGCCCTCATCTCCTTTATGCTTGACCTCCATACCGGGGAGCACGGCTATCAGGAGGTGTATCCTCCCTTTATGGTCCGGCGGGAG
>CAZFCV010000048.1:0-8150 GCA_964517985.1 uncultured Dehalococcoidales bacterium
CTTTGCCATGATGTTGCCCGGGCGGTAGGTGCCCGGCTGCCGGAAAAGGCACGGGTGTGTATCGCTACTGATACGAGAACCAGCCGGGAGAGTGTTAGAGGGGCGGTCATTGCCGGGTTAAGGTCTTCCGGGATAGACGTTACTAGTCTCGGTATTCTGCCCACCCCGGCGCTTGCCTATTTAACAAGAGACATGGGGTTTGACACCGGCATTATGATTACCGCCTCACACAACCCCCCCGAGTATAACGGCGTGAAGCTTTTCAACGGCAATTCTATCGGCTACAGCCGGGCACAGGAAGCGATGGTTGCGGATTTCTACTGGAGGAAAGACTTCAGAAACGGCTGCCGGGAAGGCAGCGTGTCAGAGCGTCAGGACGGCAAACAGAGGTATTTCCAGTTTCTGCGGGGCTATTTCACGGGAAAAAAATTTAACCATCGCCTGCCGGTGGTAGTGGACCCGGGAAACGGCGCCGCCGCAAGGTTCGCCAGCGAGCTCTTCTCCCGGGTGGGGCTGGATGTGATACCGGTAAATGACGAGCCTGATGGTCGTTTTCCGGGAAGAAACCCTGAGCCGCGTGCGGATACACTTGAAGCGACAATAGGCTTTCTGCGGCGGCAGGATGCCGACCTGGCTATCTGCTTCGACGGTGACGCCGATAGGGTTGTCTTCTGTGACCGGGATGGCTTTCTGGGATTTGACGGGGTGATTGCCTTTGTCTCTCACCGGGCGGTTAGTGGGAGCGGCAAGAAGAAGGTGGTCACTACGGTGGAGACGGGGCGGCTTCTTGACCTCGCCCTGGCGGAAGTGGGTTCCGAGGTAATACGGGGCAGGGTCGGCGATGCCAGCGTATCCTATCTTACCCGGGACGTTGATGCCGCCATCGGTGTGGAGCCGGTGGGGGTTTACATAATGCCCGAAGCTGGCTACTATCCCGATTCCATGTTTGCCGCCCTTACCCTGCTCCAATCCATAGAGCGGGCGGCGGATATCAGGGAGTTTTTGCAGAAGCTGCCCCGGCTATTCTCACAGCAGGAAAAGATACCCTGTCCGGAGGAGCTGAAACCAGCCGTTATGGAAAGGCTGCAAGGCATTGACCCGTGCGGGGCGGGGCAGGTGAATACCCTGGACGGTCTGCGGTTTGAATTTGATGATTCCTGGCTGCTTATCAGAGCCAGCGGCACGGAGCCCGCCATACGGTTGCTTGCCGAGTCAGGCTCGGAGGCTCAGGCTAAATACCGGCTCGGTGCGGGGGTTTGCGCCGCCAGAGGTGCCCTGGGAGAGGTGATGGCATGAAGGTGGTTCTTCTCTGCGGTGGCGTTGGCAAGAGGATGTTCCCCATAACCGAGGACAAGTTCCTGCTCAATTTTGTCGGCAAGACCCTCCTGGAGCACCATATCGAGCTAGCCAGGAAAGCGGGTCTTGCCGATTTTGTTATCGTGGCTGGTCCGCAGAACATGGCTAGGATTGAGGCGGTTATCGTCGGCATCCCCGGCATCAGGGTCAGCCTTGCCCTTCAGGAAGAACCCCTGGGGATTGCCCATGCGCTGGAGAGTGCCCGCCGGTTTTTGGACGGCGAGATTATTGTCGTCAACCCGAATGACGTCTTTGACCTCTCCGCCTATACCGGACTCCTTGAGGATGGGCGCAATGGCTCGGCTCTTACCAGCCTGCTGGGCCGGCGGGTGGATGGCTACTTCCCGGGGGGCTATCTCGTGGTTGATGAGAAGGGCAGGCTGGAGCGTATTATGGAAAAGCCGGGGAGGGGGGAGGAGCCGTCCGATCTGGTAAATATCATGCTGCACCGGCACCGGGAGCCGGGAACCCTTCTCAAATACGCCGCCGGTATCCAGACCAGCCGTGATGACGTTTATGAGCGTGCCATTGATGCCATGGCTAAAGACACCGGCCGGGTCAGCGTCATCCCTTATGATGGATGGTGGGACGCCATAAAATTCCCCTGGCATATCCATGCTGTTGCCCGGCAATTTCTGGCGGAAAGGGAAAGATATATCTCGCCTTCGGCGGAGGTCTCGGAAAGAGCCACGATTAGCGGCCCGGTGGTTATTGATGACCGGGTGAGGGTTATGGAGGGTGCCGTAATCCGCGGACCGGCGTATATCGGGGCGAACACCGTAATCGGAACCGGTGCCCTGGTCCGGGACTATAGCCATATCGGGGCTGATTGCGTGGTGGGGTATGGCACCGAGGTTAAGGGTTCTTATATCGGGGATGGGTGCTGGTTCCACATGAACTACATTGGCGATTCCATCATCGGTGATGGCTGCTCCTTTGGTGCCGGGACGGTACTGGCTAACTGGCGTTTTGATGAGGGCAGTATCTCGGTTGAGGTGGAGGGTGAGTCTATAGACACGGGGCGGGACAAGTTCGGGGCAATAATCGGGAGTAACGCCAGGACCGGGGTCAACGTCAGCATTATGCCCGGTGTCAGGGTAGGGCAAGGCTCTATTGTTGGGCCTCACCTTTGTCTCAGGGAGGACCTGGAGCCGGATACGGTGGTTCTGGCAGAAGGCGGTTACAGGACGGTGAAGAGCGCCAGGTTAGCCCGGGAAGAGGAGAGCCGGCTGGCGAGGAGGTAGGTGCGCTAGGATGTGTGGAATAACTGGTTTTGTTGGCGGGAGGGTAGCCGCTCCCATTGTACTGGACGGGCTCCGGCGGCTGGAGTACCGGGGATATGATTCGGTGGGGCTGGCTACCTGCGTTGATAGCCAGCTCTGTATTAAGAAGGGTGTTGGCAAGCTGGCTGAGGTGGAGGAAGTGGAGCAACTGAGCGGGCTTCCGGGCAAAATCGGTATTGGGCACGTACGGTGGGCGACCCATGGCGGGGTCACCCTGGAGAACGCCCATCCCCACTATGATTGCCGGCACCGGGTTGCCGTTGTCCATAATGGCATTATAGCCAACTACCGGGAGCTCCGCTCCCGCCTTGGCTCAAGGCACAGCTTCGCCTCGGATACCGACACCGAGGTAATTGCCCACCTCATTGAAGAGCAAATGGGCAACGGAAAGCCGCTGGAGAGAGCCGTGTTTCAGGCTGCCCAGCAGCTTGAGGGTTCATATGCTATGCTGGTTATCTCCCCGGAACAGCCGCAGAAGATTGTCGGCATGCGCCAGGAAAGCCCGCTGGTTATTGGCGTCGGGGAAGGCAGCAACTTCATTGCCAGTGACACCCTCTCCTTCCTGCCGGAGACCGACCGGGTCATCTTTGTTGAGGATGGGGAGATGGTTACCCTGACGGCGGATAGTGTCAGCATCACCGATGCCGAGGGGGTGGCGGTAAGGAGGCAGCCGCAGCGGGTTGACTGGCAATATGATGCGGCATCAAAGAAAGATTGTGCTTTCTTCATGCTGAAAGAAATCATGGAGCAGCCGCAGGCGATACGCGGGGCACTGACGCAGGACATGAACCTGATAATGGACATGGCTATGGATATACTGAGGGCAAAGCAGGTGGTGTTCACTGCCTGTGGTACCTCAAGGTATGCCGCCCTCATTGGCCGCTACGTTTTCTCCAAGCTGGCGGGCAAGTTCAGTGACGTCATCATGGCTTCCGAGTTTCAGTATTTCTCTGATTCTATTGATAAAAACACCCTGGTGATAGCTGTCTCCCAGAGTGGGGAGACGGCTGATGTCCTGCAGGGGGTGAAGAAAGCCAAGGAGAATGGCGCCCGGGTTTTCTCACTGGTTAATGTTGTCGGCTCCACCCTAGCCAGGAAGAGCGACCGGGTGCTCTATCTTAATTGCGGGCCGGAAATAGCTGTTGCCGCCACCAAGTCCTTCATCAGCCAGCTGTCCCTTTTCTACCTCCTGGCTTTTGCCATGGTCAATGCCTTTGATGAAGGGGTGGAGAGGCTAACCGCTATCTCCTATCTTATTGGAAGGAACCTGCGTGATAACGGGACGAAGCTAGCCGGGCTTGCCGACAGCCTGAGGGAGATGAAGGACTTCTATTACATAGCCCGGGGGATAAACTTTGCCATAGCTGGTGAGGGTGCCCTGAAGCTAAAGGAGATTGCCTATGTCCACGCTGAGGGTATGCCGGCTGGTGAGCTGAAGCACGGCACCCTGGCTCTGATTGAAAAGGGCACTCCGGTGGTGGTTATCTGCCCCTGTGATTACACCTTTGCCGAGAGCATGTCCAGTGCCGAAGAGAGCAAGGCGCGTGGTGCCGTTATTATCGGTGTTTCCGATAAGAAGGATGAGCTTTTTGATGGGTGGGTAAAGCTCCCCACCGTTGAGGAGCTTTTCTATCCCCTGGTTACCGTCGTCCCCCTGCAGCTTTTTGCCTATCACTCGGCGGTGGCGAGGGGTCTGGACCCCGATAAGCCGAGAAATCTGGCGAAATCGGTGACAGTTGAATAGCGGGGTAGGGCGTATGAAGATTCTGGTGACGGGTGGGGCGGGTTACATCGGCAGTATTCTTACCGAGGAACTCGTCAGCAACGGGCACGAGGTTATAGTCCTGGACAACCTGAGCCGCGGGCATCGGGCGGCGGTTGCTCCGGAGGCAATCTTTATCCCCGGTGAGCTGGGTTCTCCGGGGGTCCTGGAGGCTATCTTTGCGCAACACAGCGTGGGGGTGGTAATGCACCTGGCGGCGGATACATCGGTAGAGCAGTCCATGGTGGAGCCGGGTAGATTTTTCACCAACAATGTTACCGGCGGGATAAACCTCCTGGAATGTATGGTAAAGCACGGGATTAAGAAACTGGTGTTCTCCTCCAGTGCCGCCGTCTATGGCGAGCCGGAAGAGATACCGGTTACCGAAGGTAACCCCCTGAACCCGGTGAACGCCTACGGGGAATCCAAGCTCATGTTTGAGCGGATACTATACTGGTACTGGCGGGTATACCGGCTGAGCTCCATTTCGCTGCGCTATTTCAACGTTGCCGGTGCCAGCAAGCGGTTTGGGCAGGACCACCACCCGGAAACATTGCTTATCCCCAGAACGGTCAGGGTTGCCTCGGGGCAGGAAGAGTACGTGCCTGTGTTTGGCACCGATTACGATACCGGGGATGGAACCGGCATCAGGGACTATATTCACGTTCTGGACATTGCCCGTGCCCATATCCTGGCTCTGGAATACCTTGCCGGAAACGCCGTTTGCCGGGCTTACAATCTGGGCAACGGGGAGGGCTATTCGGTGATGGAGGTGGTGGAGGCGGCGAGGCGGGTTACCGGCGCCAGCGTCCCGGTAAAGGTTCATCCCCGGCGCCCGGGAGATGCGGAGAAGGTTGTCGCCAGCTCCAGCCGGGCGAAAGCGGACCTGGGGTGGGAGCCCCGGCACCCCGGGCTGGAGGGCATGATTGAGAGTACCTGGCAATGGCGAAGCGAGCATCCCCGGGGATATGAGACCGGCTATCAGAGGGTTAGCACCCGGGGGTTATAAGGGGGTATATGATGGCGCAACCATCGTTGTCTTATCGCAAAAATGGATTCCGGGTCCTGGCGGCAATACCCTGCTTCAACACCGAACCGTATATTGCCGATGTGGTACGGAGGGCAAAGAAGCATGTTGACCAGGTTGCCATAATAGATGACGGGTCAATTGATGCTACGGCAATGGTAGCCAGGATGGCGGGCGCCTTTGTGGTGGGGCACGAGAAGAACATGGGCTATGGAGAAGCCATAAAGTCGTGCTTCCGGGCAGCTAAGATAGCTTCTGCCGATATTCTGGTAATAGTAGATGGTGATGGACAGCATAATCCGGATGAGATACCTGAGGTTGTCGCTCCCATCCTCCGTGGAGAGGCAGAGCTGACCATTGGTTCCCGGTTTCTCAATAACGGAGTGAACGTACCCCGCTATCGCCGGTTTGGCATAAATGTGATAACCGAGCTGTTCAACTTCGCCTCTAAGATGAAGGTGTCCGATGCCCAGAGCGGCTTCCGTGCCTACAGCCGGAGTATGTTTGACACCCTCGCTCTTTCCGAGGGAGGTATGAGCATCAGCATTGAGACCCTGGAGCGGGCGAGAAAGAGGGGAACCATCATCAAGGAAGTGCCCGTTTCTTGCCGCTATCTTTCTTCCAGCTTCAACCTGCAGGCGGTAAAACATGGCTTCGGCGTTGCCCTGTCCGTGGTCAAGATTCGCCTGAAGAGTATCTTTACATAACATGGCGGGGGTAGAATGAAGTATTTTGTTACCGGTGGCGCTGGTTTTATCGGCAGTCATCTAACAGACCGAATCGGGGATACGGGTTCGGTGACTGTCTATGACAACCTCAGCTCGGGGAGCCGGGGGTTTATCCGGCACCATCTGGGGCGAGCCGGGTTTGACCTTGTTGCTGCCGACCTTCTGGATTGGGACACCTTGAGGCAGGCGATGGAGGGGCACGACGTTGTCTTCCATCTGGCGGCTAACCCGGAGGTAAGAGAGGGCATTGAGACGACCAACCTTGATCTGGAGCAGGGGGTAGTGGCAACCTACCACGTCCTGGAGGCAATGAGGGTGAATGGCATCAAGCGGATAGTCTTTGCCTCCAGCAGCACCGTCTATGGAGAGACGCCGCCGGAGCCCATTGCCGAGGACTATGGGCCGATGCAACCCATCTCTCTCTATGGTGCCAGCAAACTGGCTGCCGAGGGGCTGGTGGTGGCATTCTGCCATCTCTTCGGCATGCAGGGCTGGATATTCCGCTTCGCCAATGTTGTCGGTCCCCGGGCGACTCACGGCGTTATCTTTGACCTTATAAACAAGTTAGCCGGCAATCCTGAAGAGCTGGAGGTACTGGGAGACGGGAGACAGGAGAAGCCCTATATCCATGTGACGGACTGTGTTGACGGCTTTCTCCACGGCTTTCAGCATGCCGATAGCCAGGTCAATGTCTTCAACCTGGGGTGTCCTTCCACAACCAGGGTTGCCGATATTGCCCGCATGGTTGTGGAAGAAGGTGCTTACCCCGGGGTTACCCTGAAGTACACCGGTGGTGACCGCGGCTGGCCCGGGGATGTGCCCCGGGTGCGCTTTGATACCTCGCGGCTGGAACAGCTTGGCTGGAGCCCGAGGCACACCTCTGACGAGGCGGTGCGCCGGGCAATAAGGGAAATCCTGGACGAATCCAGTGAGGGGGTAAGGTGCAGGCAGTTATCCTAGCCGGTGGTCTGGGGACAAGGCTGAGACCGGTAACGGGACAGGTTCCCAAGGTGCTGGTCCCGGTCAATGGCAGACCGTTCCTGCTCGAACTGCTTGAGATGTTGAAAGGGCAGGGGATTGTTGATGTCATCCTGTGCGTTGGCTACCGGGGAGAGCAGGTTAAGGAGCTCCTCCGTAACGGAGGGAGCCTGGGGCTCAGGTTAAGCTACAGTGAGGAAGGGGAGAGACTGCTGGGAACCGGGGGTGCCCTGCGGCGGGCACAGCCGCTGCTCGATGAGCACTTCCTGGTTATTAACGGCGATACCTATCTGCCGCTGGATTATGCCGACCTTGCCCGGGCGTTCCTGGGGCGGGGCAAGAAATCCATGATGGTTGCCTATGATAACCGTGAGGATACCGGCGTTAGCAATAATATCACCCTGGATGAAGAGATGATGGTAGTCAAGCACGATAAAGGGGCGGGTGACTGCGATTATGTTGAAGCCGGGGTGCTTGCCCTCAAACGCGAGGTGCTGGACTGTCTGGAAGAGGGAGCTTCGTCATCCCTGGAGCGGGGGCTCTACCCCCGCCTTATCCGGCAGCGGGAGCTGGCTGCCTATATCACCGGGCAGAGGTTTTATGATATTGGCACACCGCAGCAGCTGGGGATATTTGCCGAATATCTGCGGAGGGGGAGGCGATGATTATCACCCGCACCCCCTTCAGGATAAGCTTCGTTGGTGGCGGGACCGACCTCCCTGACTTTTACCGGCTTGAGCCGGGAGCCGTGGTGAGCACGGCGATAAACCGCTACATGTATGTTGTCATTAACCGGCGCTTTGACGATACCATCAGGGTAAGTTACTCCCGGACGGAGATAGTCAGGGAGGTGGCGGAGATACAGCATCCCATAGTCAGGGAAGCCATGAAGCTAACCGGGGTAACCGGAGGGGTGGAAATAGTCTCCATAGCCGACATTCCGGCGGGGACCGGGCTGGGCTCCTCAAGCAGCTTCACCGTGGGGCTATTAAACGCCCTTCATGCCTACCGGGGAG
>CAZFCV010000049.1:0-8080 GCA_964517985.1 uncultured Dehalococcoidales bacterium
ATGTAACCGTATCCGTCCGCTTCTTCATCCCCTCCCTGCTTTCCCTCTCCCGGTGCCTTGCTACGTTACGCCGTACCAGCGGCGGCAGAAACCTCTTCAAGCCAAACCACAGCACCGCCCCAACCACCAGTATGACCAGAATACGGGTGCCATGCTCCAACAGCCAGTCAACTACCATATCCCAGCCAAACTCCATGATATGATACCTCCATGCCCCGCACTTTCTGAAGATGTTAGCCTACTGGGCAAATATTATCAAGCCCGCAGCATAGCCGTCAATAGCCGCCCGGCTTCTACCGAGAGTAACTTTATGTAAATATTGATGGGGAACGTGGTCAGTCCGGGGTTGCCGCCAGGCTGCGGAGGGCTTGCCTTACAACCTCATCCTCCTCGGGGAGGACGCTACGCGGGTCAAGGAGCAGCCGGTCGCCGCTAATCCGCCCGATAATGGCTATTTCCCGGTGCCGCAGCCTCCGGCTCAGGGTTTGAGCCGCGCCCCGGATGGCGACGAGCTTCGTGGGCAGGGTACCGCCGGGCAGGCTGCCACCGCCGACCATGCTCTCCCCGTCCACCACCTGCGCCCGGCTGCCGGCAGCCTCAGCCCAGGACAGGGCACGCCGCTCGATCTCCGCCAGCGGCGCCGAGACCATGCGCCACACCGGGAGCTTCTCCACCGCCTCCCCCTTCAGGTAGTGAACCAGGGTCGCCACCAGACCAGCCAGCCTTATCTTATCAATACGCACCGCCCGCGCCAGCGGGTGCTTTTTCAGCCTGTCAACAAGTCCCCTCTCTCCAACAATGATTCCCGCCTGAGGACCGCCCAGAAGCTTGTCCCCGGAGGCAAAAACCAGCCCGGCACCGGCGGCAATGCTCTCCGGCAGCATCGGCTCCGGGGCAAGCCCAAAGCGGGTGGTATCCAGCAGGCAGCCGCTGCCAAGGTCGTCAAGCACCGGCAGCCCGTAGCGGTTAGCCAGCGCCACCAGCTCGTCAAGGGTGGCAAGGTGGGTGAAGCCCATCAGCCGGAAGTTGCTGGAATGAACCCGCAGCAGTGCCCCTGTCCGCGGAGTCACCGCCTGCTCGTAATCGGCAATGTAGGTGCAGTTGGTCGTCCCCACCTCAACCAGCTTCGCCCCGCTCTGCCGCATGACATCGGGGATGCGAAAGCCGCCGCCAATCTGCACCGCCTGCCCCCGGGAGACGAGCACTTCCTTTCTCTTCGCCAGCGCCGTCAGGGCGAGCAGCACCGCCGAGGCGTTGTTGTTCACCACCAGCGCCGCCTCCGCCCCGGTCAGCTGACACAGCAGCGGCTCAACATGGGTGCCCCGGGAGCCCCGCCGCCCCTCCTCAAGGTCAAACTCCAGGTCGCAGTAGCCCCGGGCGGCGTCCATCGCCGCCACCGCCTCTCTGCTGAGCGGGGCGCGCCCGAGGTTGGTGTGCAGTATCACCCCGGTGGCGTTGAGCAGGGGCTGCGGGCGGGGGCTCTGCAGGGCGTGCAGCCGGCTGGCGACCGCCTCCACTATCTCCTCAAGGGAGGGGCTGGGGTTACCGGCGGCAATAGACATGCGGCTGCGCTCCAGGCTCTGGCGAACCAGATCCAGCAGCAGACTGTGGGGATAGAGCTCCCCGAGCTGCCTCACCCTTTCCTCGGTGAGCACCCGCTCAACGCTGGGCAGAGCGCGAAACCCGTCCTTCATTCCCGTACCCCCGCCTATTCTACTACATTTAGCCCTGCCAGCAAAGCCGTGCTGCCCCATCACCCCCGGTCCCAGGCTTTATCTTTACCCCCTGTAATGATACAATGTAGAGCTATAAGAGGAGGAGCCGGATGGACGAGAGACTGCCACCCCGCCTGACGGAAACCGTCAGCGGGGCGGGCTGAGCTTCCAAGCTGGGTCCGGGAGACCTGGATAGAGCACTGTGCGGCTTGCCGGTAATATCCGACCCGAACGTAATTCGGGGCGTCTCAAGCTGGGATGATGCCGGCGTCTACCGCCTGACCGATGAGCTGGCTATCATCCAGACCATTGACTTCTTCACGCCGATAGTGGATGACCCCTACGCCTTCGGGCAGATTGCCGTTGCCAACGCCCTGAGCGATGTCTATGCCATGGGCGGCAAGCCGCTAAACGCCATGAACATCGTCTGCTTCCCGACCCGGTCCCTGGATATCTCCGTGCTGAGGGACATCCTGAGGGGGGGCATGGACAAGATGCTGGAGGCCGGGGTGGCGCTGGTCGGCGGGCACAGCATAGACGATGCCGAGCTGAAGTACGGGCTTTCCGTCACCGGCACCGTGCATCCCCGGCGGCTGGTGACCAACGGCGGCGCCCGGGCCGGGGACAGGTTAATACTCACCAAGCCCCTGGGAACCGGAATCATCAGCACGGCGGTAAAGGCGGGAATCGCCGGCGAAGAGGTAGTAGCCCGGATTACCCGCTCCATGGCAACGCTGAACAAAAAAGCCTCGGAGCTGATGCTGGAAGCGGGCGCTCATGCCGCCACCGATATTACCGGGTTCGGGTTTATCGGTCACACCGTCCAGCTAGCCCAGAACAGCCAGCTAGGCATCAACATCCACTCCGCTCTGCTTCCCTTCTTCCCGGAAGCAAGGGGTTTTGCCGAGCAGGGCTTGTGCCCGGCGGGCTTGTACCGTAACCGGGATTTCTACTCCTCCCAGGTGCAAATCGCCGGCGGGGTAGCCGAGCCCATAGCGGATATCCTGTTTGACCCCCAGACCTCCGGTGGGCTGCTCATCTGCCTGGAGGCGGGAAAGGCAGAACTGCTGCTGGAAAGGCTGCACCAGAACGGTGTGGCGGAGGCAGCGATTATCGGGGAGGTGGTCAGCGAGCCCGGGGGAGTGGTCTCCATAGACTGATAGTAGCCCCTGAGTGCCGGGAGGCTCCCGGGGGAAGAGGTAAGATGTCACGAACAACGAAAATCCTTGGGCTATCCCTGCTTGTGGTGGTTGCCCTCGCCCTGTCTTTTACCGCCGGCTTCAACCGGGGCAGCGAAGCCCAGTCCGGCATTGCTCCCGAGCTGGAGGTTGTGCAGGAAGCCTGGGATATCATCCTCCGGGACTATGTGGACAAGGACAGGCTTGACGGCAGCGAGCTAAGCCAGGGAGCCATCCGGGGGATGCTGAAGGCTCTGGATGACCCGTACAGCTCCTACCTGGACAGCGAGACCTACCAGCTGGGGCTGGGTAGCCTGGAGGGAAAATTCGAGGGCATCGGGGCACATGTTGCCGTCAGGGATGAGCAGCTCATGATTATCGCCCCCATCGCTGGCTCGCCGGCGGATATAGCCGGCATCAGGGCAGGCGATATAATCCTGGAGGTCAACGGGCAGCCGACCGCCGATATGAGCCTGGCGGAGGCGGTGCTTAAGATTCGCGGTCCCCAGGGAACAGCGGTCAGCCTCCTCGTCCTCCACGATGGCGCCGCCGAACCGGAGCTGATTGAGATTGTCAGGGCGGAGATTGAAGTAGCCAGCGTCCACTTTGAGATGATAGAGGGGATGGCATATATCAATATTACCCAGTTCTCCGAGCGCACCGGTGAGGAGCTAGCCCCGGTGATAGACGAAATCGCCCGGGGGGAGGCTACCGCCATCATCCTTGACCTGCGCAGCAACGGCGGGGGCTTGCTGCAAACGGTGGTTGATGTCACCAGTCACTTTCTGAAGGAAGGGGTTATCGTCTATGTGGTAGACCAGGGCGAGCGCACCGCCAGGAACGTCAAGCCCACCGCCAGAACCACGGAACTGCCCATGGTCATCCTGGTGGATGGCTACACTGCCAGCGGCGGTGAGGTGCTGGCGGGCGCCCTGCAGGACCACGGGCGGGCAGTTATTGCCGGCACCAGGACCTTCGGCAAGGGCAGCGTCAATGTCCTGCACCAGCTCAAGGACGGCTCCGGGATATACATCACCACGGCGCGCTGGCTAACCCCCGATGGTCACCTCATAGAGGGCGAAGGGCTGCAACCGGACCATAAACTTGAGCTTGACGAAGTGGACGCCATCCAGTGGGCGGTAGACTATCTGAAGGAGAACCACAGTTGACTTTGCTAAGGAGGCTAACCGGATGGAGGTAAAGGAAGCAACTATTGCCATGGATGTCCCCGGGGAGAGGCTCTACCTGCTGGGCAATGAGGCAATAGCCCGGGGGACAATAGAGGCGGGGGTTCAGGTTGCCGCCGCCTATCCCGGCACCCCGTCAAGTGAGATAATGGAAACCCTTGCCGGGGTCGCCAAAGACCTTGACATGTATGTTGAGTGGTCGGTGAACGAAAAGGTCGCCTTTGAGGTTGCCCTGGCGGCTTCAATCTGCGGGCTAAGGGCTCTGGCATCCATGAAGCATGTTGGCGTCAACGTCGCCCATGACCCGTTGATGACGGCAAGCTATATTGGCGCCGGCGGCGGGCTAGTCCTGCTCGCCGCCGATGACCCCTGGGCATGGAGCTCCCAGAATGAGCAGGATACCCGCTACATTGCCGAGCAGGGCTACATCCCGGTCCTGGAGCCCGCCTCCATCCAGGAAGCCAAGGACATGATGGCAAACGCCTTCCGGCTCTCCGAGGAGTTCCGGCACCTGTTCATGGTCCGCTCTGTAACCAGGATAGCTCATGGCCGCAGTGACGTGGTTCTGGGAGAGATATCACGGGAGCGAAGAGAAGGCGCCTTCCCCAAGAACCACTCCTGGCTGGTCTACACCCCGGTGGAAGCCAGAAAAAACAAGCCGCTGATGCTGGAGAGGTTTGCCCGGATAAAGGAGGCGGTAAATGCCTTCCCCTATAACCAGCTGGAGCTTGCCTCCGGAGCCAGGCTCGGTATCATTGCCTGCGGGCTCTCCTACAGCTATACAAAGGAAGCCCTCAAGTGGCTAGGGCTTGCCGGCAGGGTCTCGCTGCTAAAAATTGGCACGCCACACCCGCTACCCGAGGAACTGGTAAAAAGGCTGCTCAACTCGGTGGAAGAGGTGCTGGTAGTGGAAGAGCTTGACCCATTTGTTGAGACACACATCAAAGCCATCGCCGGAGAAGCCGGTATCCCGGTAAAAATCCGTGGTAAGGACCTGGTGCCCCGAATCGGGGAGCTATCCACCAGGCAGGTCACCGAGGCTATCGCCGGGCTAACCGGCACCAGGCTCCCCATTGACTTTGCCGCCCTGGACAGGCTCAGCCAGGAAACAGCCCCCCTCCTGCCGCCGAGACCCCCGGCACTATGCCCCGGCTGCCCGCACCGTGCCACCCAGTACGCCATGAAGATAGCCTCACGAAGGGTAGCCAGAGACTACGGCAAGGATGTCGAGCCGGTATACCCCGGGGATATTGGCTGCTACACCCTGGGCTATAACCCACCGATGGAAGCCATAGACACCTGCCTCTGTATGGGGGGTAGCTTCGGTCTTGCCAATGGCTTAGCCCATGTCATAGAGGCACCGATAGTAGCCCAGATGGGTGACTCAACCTTCTTCCACTCCGGGATACCGCCCATGATAAACGCCGTCTACAACAAGGCAAATATAACCATGCTCGTGCTCGACAACTCGGCAACAGCAATGACCGGCTTCCAGCCACACCCGGGCACCGGGCAAACCGCCCTGGGCGAGTCCGCCATGCCGCTAAAGATGGAGGATATTGCCCGGGCATGTGGTGTGGGATTTGTCGCCGTTATTGACCCCTTTGACCTGAACCAGGCTATTGATACCCTCACCGAAGCCATAAGATTTGAGGGACCCTCGCTGGTGGTTTCCCGCTACCCGTGCACCATGATTGAGCTGAGGGAGAAGAGGCAGAGAGGGGAGAGGGTCATCCCCTACCAGATATGCCCGGAAAAGTGCCGCGATAGATGCAACGCCTGTATTACCCTGCTCGGCTGCCCGGCAATAACCAGCGAGGATAGCCAGCCCGCAGTTGACCGCTTTTTGTGTACCGGCTGCGGACTCTGCGCCCAGGTCTGCCCGTACAAAGCCATAGTAATAGTAGAAGAGCAGGTAGGAAAATGATAGAGGAATTCAACATACTGATTGCCGGGGTTGGCGGACAGGGCGTCATACTGATGTCTGAACTCCTCGGCAACGCCGCCGTAAAAGAAGGGCTGAATGTTAAGGGCTCCGAGGTGCTGGGGATGGCGGTCAGGGGTGGCTCGGTATCCAGCACCATCAGGCTCGGCAACGGGGTATTTGGACCACTCACCCCGGCGGGCAAGTGCGATGTCCTGGTCGGAATGGAGCCGGCGGAGGCGTTAAGAAATATCTCCTATCTCTCCCCTTCCAGCCTGGTCATACTCAATACCGAGGTCGTAATACCCTTTACCGTCTCTCTGGGTGCCAGCAAATACCCCGAGCTGGAGGAGATTATCAAAAGGCTGTCGGCAGCCTCCAGCAAGGTAATCACACTAAATGCGGTTCAGATTGCCCGGGAAGCCGGCAGCCAGCAGGCAGCCAATGTCGTCATGCTCGGGGCACTGTTCGGCAGCGGGCGGCTACCGATAAGGGTAGAGACACTGAAGGGAAAGATTGAGGCTTGTTTCTCCGCCAGGCTGGCTCCGATAAACATGAGAGCCTTTGACCTTGGCTACCAGATACCGGCAGGGTGAGCCCGGCAGCCACCGCTCTTGCCACTCCCAGCTTGACAACCCCTGATTTGAAAACATAGAATATTGCCGGGCAGCGTAGCTCAGCGGTAGAGCAGAGGACTCATAAGCCTTTGGTCGCTGGTTCAAATCCAGCCGCTGCCACTTTCCGGTCATTGGGGTATGTAGATTAGACTACCCGCCATCCACCTTAGGGACGAAGCCTCCTTCTCCCCACTCCACCTACTCAAAAGAAACCGGGAACCGGGGCAATTTGCTGATGAGGGGGTGGGTTGTCCCATCCTCTATGCGGGCTGCCCTTTTCGCCGCCGCTTTATACCTTGCCCAATCGCCCAGTGAGTAGACCGACAGCTGCTGCGCCGCCAGAGACCCCTCGGCATGAATGATAGCCGTGTCCTCAACACTGGCCGTCAGCTCCCGGCAGAGCTGCATCGCCCGGAGCCGGTGCTCGGTGGCAACCCCCGCCTTGCCCCCAAAGTACTTGTCAATCAGGGGGCGGGTCTCCGGGTTGAAGTAGTCCTTGCTGGAAAAGACGTCAGCCGCCAGACCGCCGGCTATATCCTGAACTATCTTTGATGCCTGGTGCCAGTTATCGGAGAAGTAGAACTTGGCGACGTTGGAATACACCGGGTTGGGATAGACGAGGTCGGTGTCCGGCAGCTGCTCACAGAACTGGCAAGCCGCCTTCCCCAGAGCCTCAACCCCCTCGGCATAGAGGACGAGCCAGGCTAGCTTATCACGGATGTGGGGCACCCTTTCCAGCCCATTATACTCGGCAAGCAGGGCAGCCAGCCCGACAACAATCTCCAGCCGGGCATACTTGTAGGCGTCACCGCTCAGGCGATGGAAATCGGCAAACATGTAGGTAAAATTGGCAGAGAACTGGCTCTCCCCTTTGAGGAACACCCTCTCCATGGGGACGAAAACGTCCTCAAGGATGACGGCGCCGCTCGCCGTATGCGTGCTGCTGCCTATGGGGTAGTCGAAGTCATTTCCCGGCTCGTATGGCCTTTCCCGGCTGCTTATCAGGGTAACCCCCCTGGCGTTTGCCGGCACAGCAAAGACCACGGCATAGTCTTTATCCTCCTCAGGCATCGCCCGGCAGGGCATGACAATAATCTCATTGGAGCAGGGGGAGGCGCTGATATGCATCTTGGCACCCCGGACCACGATACCCGGCTGCCCATGTTCCGTAGTCTCATCAACAACCCGGACATAGTAGTCCTTGTGCTGCACCTGCTTTGAGGGGCGCAGGCTCCGGTCGCCCTTGACATCGGTCATGGCGGCACAGACGGCATAATCATTCCGCATCAGGTGCTTCCGGTATTCCTCAACACGCCCGGTATAGTGGCTGCCGGTTGCCTTGTCCACTATTCTGGAGTTAACCGTCAGCGAATGCAGGGCGTTAATGCCGGTGACCTTGGCGCCGGCGGGGAGACCGAACAAACTGCGGGAGCCAAGCTGTCAAATCTCCCGGCGCCGC
>CAZFCV010000050.1:0-7944 GCA_964517985.1 uncultured Dehalococcoidales bacterium
TTGCATCCGCCTTGTACCTACCTGCTATTTGATAATGCAGGCCCATATTGACTTCGAAGTCTGTGAAGGAGCCATCCAGGCTTATGGAATTGTGCATAATTACTTTGGTCATTGCCATTTTCAACACCCCCTCTAGCTGTCAGCCATATTTGGTAGTTGATTCATTTTGATATTATACGCCGTGAATTGTCGGGAAATAAATAGTTGCCTGAGTCATTACCTTTTGAGAAGGGTAAATCCGATTTGCATCTCCCCGAAATCCTATTGAGACGAAGAAACGCTAGCGGTAAAAGGCTAGCGTTTCCATTTTTGGCATTGGTGGAGACGGGGGAGAGTCGAACTCCCCGTCCAGAAGAAGCTACCCAGGATATCCTACAAGCTTAGTCAGCCCTTTTATCTTGCCGGGACAGCCTCTGCTGACCGAGTCTGTCCAAGCCAGCCGATGGTTCTTACGCCACCTTTACCGGCATCCGGGTGGCGGCACCCCAATTTTTCGGCACCCAATCCCAACCCATCGGGGCAGGGTCAGGTTGGATGTGCAGCCTATCTTTTAGTTAGGCTGCGAGAGCGAATTCGCGTTCGCCAATTAATTTTTTGCCACTTGTTTTGTGAGGGTAGTGGCACCTCAGCCTGCAATCCTGTAGCATACTTCCCCTGTCGAAACCACGCGTCCCCGCAGGTTACAGATGCCCTAAGCGCAAACCACCGCCTGAATTCCTCCGCTTCAGCACCCGCCCGAGCTCTCTCTCCACCTCGCGACGGGCGATGGACTCCCTTTTGTCATATAGCCTCTTGCCCCTCGCCAGCGCCACCTCAACCTTAGCCAGGCTATCTTTAATATACATCCGGGTGGGGACCAGGGTAAAGCCCCGCTCCTGCACCCTGCCCATCAGGACCGCAATCTGCTTGCGATGCAATAGCAGCTTGCGGGGTCGGAGCGGCTCATGGCTAAGGTAGCTGGCGGCATCATAGCGAGCAATATGGGCGTTCACCAGCCACAACTCACCAGCCTCGGCTCTAACATAGGCATCCCCCAGGCTAACCCGGCCCGCCCGGATTGACTTTATCTCGGTGCCCCGGAGCACAAGGCCCGCCTCCACACCCTCATCTATATGATAATTGTGATAGGCTTTACGATTGGTAGCTACCGTCTTTATCGCCATGTCCCCACAATCAGATTATAGCAGATGTACTACCGCACCCCAAAGAAAACGGGAGAGACTGTTAACCTCACCCGTTTATCCGCCAAGATAAAGGGTAAGACGGAAATAAAGGGAAGGAGCGGCATTTTCGCCAAAATGCTATACCTGCATGGCACCAGTACGGGGCTTTGACAAACAGGCAATCTCTTGGTAGAGTACCACGGACGTGCTCTGGTAAAGAGCCCAAATTTTTAAGTATTCTTCTCTGAGGAGGATTCACGTTTATGACGTGAGCAACTGATAGGATAGAACCTCTTGTTCCCCGTTTTACCCTTTTCCCTTCCCGCCACCACCAAGCGCGGCAGTGATTCCCTGTTTTGTATTTATCCCTTAATTCTAATTTCTCTACGGAAGAGCCATACCCAGGAGTAAAAATGGCGGAAAATAATGCTACAATCTCGTGCCAGCACCTGTGGAAGGTCTTCGGACCTCACCCGGAAAGTGTTCTGGACAAGGTCGGCAATGGCACCTCAAAGGAGAAGCTGCTAGAAGAGACCGGTCATGTCATAGCGGTCAAGGATGTCTCCTTTGAGGTACAGGAGAACGAGATCTTCGTTATTATGGGGCTATCCGGGAGCGGCAAATCAACCCTCGTCCGCTGCATCAACCGGCTCATGGAGCCAACCAGCGGGAAAATCCTCATTGATGGGGTGGATATTGCCCAGATGCCCGCCCACGAACTCAAAGAGCTTCGTCGCCATAAGCTTAGCATGGTGTTCCAGAACTTTGGCTTGCTACCCCACCGCACGGTGCTGGATAATATCGCCTTCGGGCTGGAGGTCCGCGGGGAACGCGGGAAGGCAAAGCAGGAGAAGGCGAGGCAAGCCCTGGAGATGGTGGGGCTTAAGGGCTGGGAAAAGAGCCGGATATACGAGCTCAGCGGGGGGATGCAGCAGCGAGTGGGGCTGGCTCGGGCTCTTGCCGTGGGCTCGGAGACGCTCCTTATGGACGAGCCCTTCAGCGCCCTGGACCCGCTCATCCGGCGGCAGATGCAGGACGAATTCCTCAACCTGCGCTCTGTGGTGAAGAGGACGGTGGTCTTTATCACCCACGACCTTATTGAAGCCCTCAAACTGGGCGAGCGCATCGCCATTATGAAAGACGGGGAGGTCGTGCAGCTCGGCAGCCCGGAGGAGATAGTTGGCAAACCCGCCGACGATTATGTCAGCGAATTCGTGAAAGACGTGCCCCGGGGGAAGGTAATCCTGGCACGAAGCATCATGGAGGAACCCCAGGTGGTGGTGCGGGGCGACCTGGACATTGAAGCCACCATTAAAGAAATGGCGGATAACCGGGCTACGGTAGCCTTCGTCACCGGCAGCTTTGGCAAACTCAAGGGTATCGTGACCATGAAAGACGCCATTACCGCCGACCGGAAGGGTAGCACCAAGACTGAGGAGGCAGTACGGAGTGAATTCCCGGCTACTTCCCCGGATTCCCCGCTGGAGGAAAGCCTGCACATGGTAGCCGAAGGTAACATACCCGTGGCGGTAATGGACGAAGAGCAGCACCTGCTCGGGATAATCACCAGGTCGGTACTCATCCAGGCAATCCAATCTAACGGCGGAGCCAATAACGAAGGGTAATACGCAGCATGCGGCGGCGCTATGCTCTTTTGAGCTGCGATAGAGGACCCCCCAATGCTGACTGCCCCCCAGGCCAGGGTTTCGCTGTTAAGAAGGTGAGCTCTAAAAAACACCCTGCGGGGAGATAGGGACTAAAGAAGGAGGACTGGAATGAAAAGACTTTTACCAATTATACTAGCGGTGGTGCTGTGCCTCAGCATAGCAGTAGCCGGCTGTGCCCAGCCGGCGGGACCCAAGCCAACCATCAAGGTCGGCGACCTCAACTGGGGCAGCGCCCACTTCCAGGCTGAGGTAGCCAAGATAATCATTGAGGAAGGCTACGGCTACCCGGTGGAGCTTGTGCCGGGAAAGACCATAGCCATGTTGCAAGCACTGCAGATGGGTGAAGCTCACACCATCATTGAAATCTGGCTGCCCAACCAGCAGGAAGCCTGGGACAAGGTCATTGCCTCCGGCGATGTAATTGACCTGGGAATAACAAACAACGACAACTGGCAGAGCCTGTTCATCGTGCCCACCTATATGATCAAGGGTGACTCGGCACGCGGCATTGAGCCAATGACGCCGGACTTGAAGAGCATCTTTGACCTTGACCAGCCACAGTACAAGGAGCTGTTCAAGAACCCGGAAAACCCGAGCAAGGGCGCCATTCTGACCTGTGTCCCTGGCTGGGAATGCGAGAAGATAAACATGGCACAGCTGGCAGCCTACGGGCTGGACGACGACTATGACCTGATTAACCCCGGTAGCCAGGCTGGACTGGAAGCTTCCATGACGGGCGCCTATGAAAAGGGCGAGCCGTGGCTAGGTTACTACTGGGGTCCAACCTGGATATCCGGCAAGCTAGACATGACGCTGCTGGAAGAGCCGCCCTACGATGAGGCAGCGTGGGACGAGAACAACGGCTGCGCCTACCCATCCTCCGACCTTCATGTAGCCGCTTACAAAGAGCTTCCGGATATGGCACCGGACGTGACCGAAATGCTCAGCAAGTGGGAGATGGATACGCCGACCCTCGCCAAGGCTCTCGCCTACATGAACGAGACCGGTGGCGAGCCCATTGATGCCGCCATCTGGTTCCTCAAGAACGAGGAGGCATTGTGGGCCAAGTTCGTAACCAATGATGCGGCAAAGAAGATAAGAACCGCTGTAGCCGGAATGTAGAAATAGTATCCCTGAAGCTACTCGCCCCTGCTCCCGGGAAGCCAATGGTAACACCAGGAGCAGGGGCAGCTGTGGAAAGGTGATGATTCATGTTTGATTTCCCGGAAGTGCTTATTCCTCTGGGCGAATGGATTAACGTTGCGGTGGGCTGGCTGACCCTCAACCTGGCTCCCTTCTTTGACGCCGTCACCATAGGCATCAGGGAGCCGATGGTGGCGATTGAACGCATCTTGTTGTGGCTGCCGTGGTGGGCGGTGATTATTGTCCTTGCCGGGGTTTCCTGGAGGTTCGCCGGGCGCGGGATTGCCCTGCTCTCCATTCTCGGTCTGCTATTCATCGGTGCCATGGGGCTCTGGGACGATACCATGACCACCCTAGCCATAATTGTTACCGCCGTGGTTGTCTCGGTAGCCATCGGGGTTCCCCTCGGTATCCTGGCGGCAAAAAACAACCGCGCGGAATCAATAATACGTCCCTTCCTGGACGGCATGCAGACCATGCCCAGCTTTGTCTACCTCATCCCGGCGGTGTTCTTTTTCGGGCTGGGTAAGGTGCCCGCCGTTGTCGCCACCTTTATCTACGCTGTCCCACCATCCATCCGGCTGACCAACCTCGGTATCCGGCAGGTAGCCGCCGACGTGGTTGAGGCTGGTAAAGCCTTCGGCGCCTCCCCCACACAGATACTGCTCAAGATACAGCTGCCCCTCGCCCGCCCCAGCATCATGGCAGGAGTCAACCAGACCATCATGATGGCGCTGGCTATGGTCGTCATCGCCTCAATGATTGGCGCCTCCGGGCTCGGGCTTGAGGTCTTAAGGGGTATTGAGCGGCTTGACGTCGGTCGTGGCTTCATCGCCGGTATTGCCATTGTTATCGTCGCCATCATAATTGACCGCGTCAGCCAGTCACTGGGCAAAACGCAGGGAATGGGCCGCCCCGGTGGTGGCAAGTAGCCTTTGTGCGGGGAACTGCTCACCTCAGGCGCTATTCTAGCTCGTGATGGAGCACATAGCCCTCACGGGCATGCACCAGCACCCGGAAGGTATACTCGGCTGGCGGAGACAGAAACTTTGACAGCGTCCCGCGGGATGGTATCTCAAGGTGCCCTTCCAGGCAATACACCGGAAGGGTACCTTCTGTGGTCAATTGCATCTCGCCAAGGGTGACCTTTGCCCGGTAGTACTTGCCCCGGATAAAATCAAAACCTATGGCTCTTGCCCTATCCTCTGCCACTATCTCGTTTTCCACCAGACCAAAACCCTAACGCAAAAGAACCAAGCCAATAACCAGCAGAAACACGCCAACGAAAATGGCAATCCAGCCCCCTATCCTTAGCGCCCCGGACCTGGGGAGGTCGGGGGTGTGCTCAAGAAACTCCCTGGCATCGGGGCGAGCGGCAAGAGAGTCGTAGTAGCTCTTCTCCTCCCCCCTGCCCCAGAGTACGGCAGCCAGGCCGAGAAGGACAAACACCCCACCCATGACCATTACTACCAGCCAATCTTGCTCAAACACAGTCAACCCCCGCCGAAAGACTCCTGCCGATAACTATATACCTTCCGGGGACGGGTTTTCAACCAGTGCCCGACCTAAAGCTATTTACGATGGGCTCCCGATGACAAAGCCTTTTCTAAAAGCAGACTGGCAACAGGCGCTAAAGACTATCAGGTTATCTCAACGGTGGCGCCGACGGCTTCCAGCTTCTGCTTCATTGCCGCGGCATCATCCTTGTTAACCCCCTCCTTGACTGCCTGGGGGGCACTCTCCACCAGGTCTTTAGACTCCTTAAGCCCGAGGGCGGTCAGCTCCCGCACCGTCTTAATGACACTAATCTTGTTGGTGCCGACCTCCTTGAGGATTACATTGAACTCCGTCTTCTCCTCAGCCTCCGAGCCTGCCTCCGCCGCTGCCGGTGCCGCCGCTACTGCCGCCACCGGCACCGCTGCGGTAATCCCGAACTCGGTCTCCAGAGCCTTTACCAGCTGGGAGAGATCAAGAACGCTCATGCCCTTGATAGTCGCTATAATCTCATCAACAACCGCCGGCTTCGCTGCCTTCTCCTGGCTGGCAGGCTCCTTGGCAGCCTTCTTCTTTTTAGGCGCTGCCGCCGCCGCTGGCGCTTCTGCCGGTGCTTCCGCCACCGGCGCTTCTGGCTCCGCGCTCGCTGCCGCCTCCTGTTCGGCGTCAGCCTTCATCTCTGCATCTTCTGGTGACATACTATCCTCCCTCCATTTGCTTTATTCTAGACTGTAACACCCCCAGCAACCCCTGCATCGGAGCCGCCAGGTAGCTGACCAGGGCGTATATCGGGCTTTGCATCCCGCCCACCACCTTAGCCAGCAGGACCTCCCTTGAGGGCAGTGTTGCTATAGCCTTCACCTCTTCCATGGTGAGCAACCTGTCCCGCAGAAAGCCCCCCTTAACCGCTAGGGACGTTTTTGCCTTCCTAATGTAATCGTCCAGGAGCTTAGCCAGCTCGGTGATATCACCATAACCAAAGGCAATTGCCACCGGGCCATCAAAGAGGGGGGAAAGCTCCTCCCTGCCCACCCTCTGGGCGGCAAACCGAGCCAGGGTGTTCTTCACCACCCGGTAATCAACCCCCGCCTCCCGCAGCTGGCGCCGCAAACCGGTCATCTCATGGGCGGTCAGCCCCCGATAGTCGGTCAGGACAGCCACATTGCAGCCCTGGAGAAGCTGCTCCAGGCTATCAATGACCTGCGCCTTCTTTTTTCTGAGCATTATTACCTCCTCAAGCACCAGACTTTAGCCTGCCCGTTAAAAAATAAGTCCCTGTGCCTACCACACAAGGACTGACCTTCCCCGGCTCAAGCCAAGACGGCTTTAGCCCGTTCTGTCACCTCGGTAGGCACGTTGGTTTTAAGCCCTAACCGGCACCCACTGTCTTCGGTTTTTTGATTGTTAACTAACCGGCTCTGCCGAAGATGGCTACCGTGCAATTGAAGAAGCCGTTGATACCGCCAACATTATGCGTCAGACCGATGGCGGCATCCTTTACCTGCCTTGGCCCCGCTTTACCCTGCAACTGCTTGTAGATTTCATAAATCATCCTCAGCCCGCTGGCGGAGAGGGGATGGCCGAAGCACTTCAAGCCGCCATCGGTATTGACCGGCAGCTCCCCCTCCATGGTAAAGGTGCCGGCGGCAACATCCTCCGGCCCCTTACCCCTCGGGCTGAAGCCCAGGTCCTCGTAGATGAGGAGCTCGGTAATGGTAAAGCAGTCATGGACTACCGCCACGTCTACCTCCCGGCGCGGGTTCTTTATGCCCGCCTCCCGGTAGGCAGCCTGCCCGGCGGTTACCGTCTCCTCGATATGGACAAAATCATACTCTGGCTGGAGAACGGACTGACCGGCACCATTGGTCAGCGCCAGCCCCTTGACCAGAACATAGTCCCCGTCCTTCCTCAGTGTACGGGCAATCTCCGGCGTCGTGACAACCGCCGCCGCCCCGCCGTCACTGACACCGCAGGCATCAAGCAGACCGAGGGGATAGGCAATCATCGGTGCGTTCAGCGCCTGCGCCTCGGTTATCTCGCGGCGAAAGTGAGCCTTGGGGCTCATGGTGCCGTTGTGATGGTTCTTGACGGCAATCCGGGCTAGAATCTGTTTCCCCTCCTCATAGCTCAAGCCGTAGTGATAGAAGTAGCGGGTTGCCAGCTCGGCAAACTGGCTTGCCGGCGGCAGCTCCCACTCCACCATACTGCGGTCAAAGGGCTCCAGAATCTCCATGCTGAAGCCGCCGAGATGGTCTTTGCACTTCTCAACGCCAACGGCAAGGGCAATATCGCACACGCCGGCAGCCACCGCATAGCAGGTATTGCGGAAGGTATCGGTGCCGCCGGCACAGAAGTTCTCCACCCGGGTAACGGGAATATAGTCCAGCTTCAGGGCGCTGGAAAGCTGCGAGCCGGTGAAGCCGCTCTCCCGGCTGCCATACCACGCCATCTGAACGTCCTTCGGCTCAATACCGGCG
>CAZFCV010000051.1:0-7936 GCA_964517985.1 uncultured Dehalococcoidales bacterium
AGAGGGCACACACTTTGACAGGGTAAAACCATACTCCGAGGATGTTTTCTTAAGCCTGTTAAGCGGGGAAAACCCTATTATCTGCTCAACGGTGATATTCAAGAAGGATGTATTTGAACATACCGGCGGCTTCAACCCTGAACTCAGCATCGCCGAGGAATATGACCTGTTTCTAAGAATGACCTATCGGCACCGGGTATCCTTCCTGAGCACGCCCCTGGCGAAACTACGGCAGTATGACAGAAGCTACAGCCGGAGGAATCAGATAAAAACGAGCCGCGAGAAGATAGAGGTCCTTGAAAAGAGCATTAACATGATGGGGACGGTGCCCAAACAACACGCCGGCAAGATAAAGAAAAAGCTAGCCCGTGTCTCACTTGGCCTGGTGCTGGCTCATGTAGAGGAAAGGGAATATGCCCGTGCCCTGGTGTTACCCGTTGCATTAATCAGGAAATATGCGTTTCTGTCCGCAAAATTGAAGGGGAGGAGCGTCAACTAAGGAAGGCTGGCAAGATGGCAGTACCCGGGATGGAAGAGAACATTTTAGGCAAAGCGGTATTTATCATCATAGAAGGCAGGGGCAATGCCTAATTGCCCCGTTTGTGGCCGTCCGATAACAAGAACCAATGACGGGGCATGTCCGTGGTGCAGTTATCCGCTCCTGTCAAGTCTGCACGTAAAGATACCGAGGGACTATGCGCAATTATGGGAAGGGGAGCTACGTGCGCCGCCAGAGCCTGAACCGCCGCCAGCGCCAGCGGCAACCGCCAAGGCATTATCGGTAGGTCTTTTTATCGCCGGCATTGCCCTTCTGCTTGCCCATGAACTATCCATATCAGCCGGCATCGCCTTCCCTCCGGCGGTCTTCTGGGCATCGGTGGCTATCATAATAGGCAGCCTGGTGTTCCAGATTATAAGGTTTGCCCTGTCCGGCTCCTTTGCCAATGTCATACTCTTTGAAATCCTGGCGGCTAATTTCGCCTTCCACATGATTTATATCATCCCCTATCCCGGGCTATATGGGGGCAGCCCCAACCTGGACTGGTGGGCTTTAAACCACTTTCTGGAGCAAGGTTCCTTTGACCTCGCTTTACGGCCCTTCCCCGGGTTTGACACACTGAACGGGTCACTATCACTGGTTACCGGCATTGATACCTTCAACGCTACCAAATACTTCCCGTCTCTGCTGGATACCTTTCTTATTCTGCTACTCTACCTCTTTCTGAGGAGTATCCTGAAAAACGCCCGGGAGGCATTACTAGCCGTCCTGTTATTTACCACCCTGTTCTTTCATGTCTGGCTATTCTCTACCTATCACTGGGAGGTGCTCGGGATATTCTTGGTAATCCTGACACTCTATCTCTACGTTATTGTCGGCAAGCGCCCCGGTGCTGCCGCCGGAATTGGCCTTTCTGTTATCTGCCTGGTCAGCCTTATCTTCAGCCATCACCTGTCGAGCCTGTATGTAGTCTCCTTCCTGGTAATCTACATGATTGTTTACCATGTTTTAGGTGTCCTTTATAAGGGGGAGAGGCGAGATTTTGCCATTTCGTTCGTGATCCTTGCCGCCGTGATAGCCTTCGCCTACTATGTATATGTCTATGTTGCCGCAATAAGAGACATCGCCGAATTCGGCAGAAGCCTCTTCCAGGTAAGCGAATTCGGGCAGGAGTCCTACAGTGAATGGGTGGTGGTAGCCAACATCACGATACGGGACTACGTGGAACAATACGGTTTCTATGCCTTCCACGCCATTTTTGCCCTCATCATACTCTACAACCTGGTCTTCACCAACAAAAGGCAAGATGTGTGGTACAGCTTTACCGCCATGTTTCTCCTCTTCTGGGGGGCGGTCGGACTCCTGCTCATGTATGTCGTGCCCCGAGATTTCGGGCGGCTAGCTGCCGACCGCACCCTTGTCTTCGGCTGGCTCTTCGGCTTTGCCCCCCGGGTCGCCGGGATACTGAGACGCCACTATCGGTGGCTCCTCGGTCTCGGTATAAGCATACTGGTCGGCTTCATGTTTTTCGGGATTTATATGATTTCCCCCATACAGTGGAACCCGGCGGCGGAGCAAGCCAATGCCACCGCCACCAGTGAAGAGTTCGCCCTGGCAGAGGCGATTGATTTCACCGGTAAGACGGGGCTGTTTTCGGGGCAGACCACCCTGATGGCAATATACAACACCAGCAGCTTCTACAATCAGCACACAAAATGGCACCCCGGCGTCAGCCAGTATCTCATCCCGCTGGCGGTAACCACCAACCTGGCATTTGGATATGAAGAATACCCGGAGCTTGACTGGGTTATCTTGAAGAAGCGCTATATGGATAAAGAGAAGGAGCTAGCCGCCGGAGGAGCCTACTACGGGAATGAAAGGGCGCAGGAACTTTCCCGGAATGTCCTCCGTCTGTCCGAAGAGGGGCATGATGGCTACCAGAGAAGAGATCTTGTCTATGCGTCCAAGAACCTGCTGCTTTTCCGATAAGGCGTTGTGATGAAGGCAAAGGAATGGGATAGGATAGCGGAAAACTGCCCCACCAGCAGCATCTACCACCTCTCTGCCTGGGGAACCCTGCTGGAAGAGGTGCACCGCTACCCATTAATCTACCTGCAGGAAGATGATGGCATATTTCCGCTGGCGCTGGTAAAGAGCCGCTTTTTTGGCAACCGTTTGATTTCCCTGCCCTTCGCCGATTACGGCGGCCCCTGCTTCCAGAATGAAGACGCGGCAACCAGACTGGTGGCAAGCTGCCAGGATATGGCGCGCCAGCAAAATGTGGCGCTCGTTGAGGTGCGCTGCCCCGACCCCCGATACGCTGAAGCCCTGGAGAGGCAGGGCTTTATAAAGCGGTGTGACTACCTGACCTTTGTCCTGCCCCTTGATAAGAGCCGGGATGAGCTGTGGCGGGGAATCGGTGATAAGAACCGCAATATGGTCAGAAAAGCGTCCCGAAGCGGGGTTGAGATTGCTACGGCAGAGAATGAAAAGGATGTTGCCGCTTTCTATTCCCTGTATCAGAGGACGATGAAGAAACTGGGCAGCCCGCCGCAACCGGAAAGGTTTTTTCGCCGAATGTGGGATTTATTCTATCCCGATCACCTTACGCTCCCTCTCGCCACCTACAAAGGGAGCTGCATCGCCGCCGGCATATTTCTACTCCACAACAACGTTATCCACCATGCCTACAGCTGCTCCCTGAAACAACACCTCAATCTGGCTCCCAACGATTTAATTCAGTGGTCCATGATTGAATGGGGGAATGAGCGCGGATTCCGGTCCCTTGACTTCGGCAGAACCAGAGAGGGCGAGGGGACGGTACTATTTAAGAGGCGGTGGGGCGGTGATGCCATCAAGATGCCCTACTACTATAAGTTCTACGGGAAAGAACTGAAAGAGAGACAGGAGATAAGGTACCGCCGGCTATCCGACCTGTGGGCAAGGTGCATGCCCGGCTTTCTGGCGAACCGTATCGGGCCCTGGCTGATAAAGCAAATAGGCTAGATATATGAATAATGCCCTGAGCTTTGATCTGGAATACTGGTACTCCGCCGAGTTTGTGTCCCGGCACCTCCCCTCCGGGTTCAGGGGGGAGGACGGGGTTATGGAATCGGTAACACCGATACTGGAGCTGCTTGCCCGCTACAACACCCGGGCTACCTTCTTTGTCCTGGGCACGGTTGCCGAAAGGTATCCCGACCTGATCGGGGATATATTCAAGAGGGGGCATGAGATAGCTTCGCATGGCTACTCCCACCGGATGTTACACGATTTAGGGAGAGAGGAATTCGCCCGTGAAATAGATAAATCGGTCAACCTGCTGGAGTCTATTACCGGTTCGAAGCCCATCGGCTTCAGAGCGCCCAGCTTCTCCCTGGATAATACCACCAGCTGGGCGCTGGAGATACTCCGGCAGTATGGCTTCAAGTATGATTCCAGTATCTTCCCCATCAAGACCCCGCTCTACGGCATGCCGGATGCCCCCCGGTACCCCTACCGACCGTCCCCGGGAGATATCACCCGGGACGCTCCTGACGGTGATTTCATTGAAGCCCCCCTGACCGTCTTCAGAACCATGGGGGCAAACATTCCCGTGGCGGGGGGCTTCTACTTTCGCGTCTTACCCCTCTGGTTCCTCAAGCTAGCCCTCCGGAGGGTGAACCGGTCACGCCCCGCCATTGTCTACCTCCATCCCTGGGAGACCCTCCCGTCAACACCCAGACTGGGCACAATGCCCCGCTGGAACCGGCTGGTGAGCTACTGGGGCATGAATTCCGCCCTGAGAAAGCTGGAGAGGCTGCTGCCGGAATTTGATTTTAAGCCGCTCGGCGAGCTGCTTCTGGAGGCTGGAGGAGAGGTCAAATGACAAAGCCCGGCAAGCCTGAGGTATCCGTGATAATACCGGTGCTGAATGCCGCCGATAGGATTGAGCAATGCCTCAAGGCAGTCTTTGCCCAGACCCACCTGCCGCGCGAGGTAATCCTTATTGATGGTCATTCCACTGACGCTACCGTGGCAAAGGCAGAGAAGTTCCCGGTGACAATCATCCACCAGGACTACGGCTGGGCGGGCGCTGCCCGGCAGCTGGGGGTGGAGAAGGCTCAGGGGGAGTATGTCGCCCTCACGGACGCTGATTGTATCCCCCCGCCTGACTGGCTAAAGGGCTTGCTCGGTGAGTTCCAGCCGGGGGTAGTGGGTGTCGGCGGGGGGATAGAAAACACCGGTGAGGGACTATGGCTCCGGTCGGCTAACGACGTTATGGGCACCTTCCTTGGCGGGGGCAACTCCGCCCAGGGGAGGCGTCTCAAGAACCGGCGCCGGGAAAAAGACCTGAACGCCTTTAACAGCATCTATCATAAAGGTGAGCTGGTCGCCGCCGGCGGCTTCAATATCCATCTCTCCGGCGCCGATGAGGCAGAGCTGGGCCGCCGCCTCCAGAAGCAGGGCAGGCTGCTCTACACCCCGGATGTAGTCGTTATCCATGACCACCAGCGGGGCTTAAAGAGCTTCGCCCGGCAGATGTACCGCTACGGGCGCTGGCGCCGGGAGTCCCGGGTCTGGGCGCTTCCCGCCATCCCGCCGTTGCTGGTTCCGTTATTACTGCTCTCCCTGCTGCTGACCCGCTGGCTGCTGCCAGCGGTAGTTGCCCTGTACCTGATGGCGACGATAGCCAGCGGCTTGAGGTTCGCCCTCAAGCACAAGGATTGGCGATACCTCTTCTCCATCCCCGTGGTCTACACTACCCAGCACACCCTCTTCACCATCGGGTTCTGGAGGGAGCTCCTGTTTCCGAGAAGGAGAAGACGATGAGAATCTACCTGCTGAACCCGCCCTACCTCCCCGGCTTTACCGGCCGGGACGCCCGGTGGCAGGATGCCAGCCGGGCGGGCACTACCTACTATCCCATCTGGCTAGCCTACGCCACCGGGCTTTTAGAAAAGGAGCACGAGGCACGGCTGGTGGATGCCGATGTCTGGGGCTGGAACCGGGAGAGGCTAATGGCTGATATCCAGGCATTCCAACCGGATGTGGTCGTCGTGAACACCAGCTCCCCCAGCCTGGATAACGACATCTCCGTCACCGGGGAGATAAAGCAAGCCTGTCCCCGGGCAAAAACGGTTATGGTCGGGGCGCCCACCTCTCTCTTTGTTGAGAAGATACTGGCTAACCCCGGGGTGGATTTCGTCACCAGAAAGGAATTTGATTTTACGCTGCTGGAACTAGCCAGTGCCCTTGCCAGCGGGGATAACTACCGGGGCATCAAGGGGCTCTCCTACGGAGAAGGGGGACAGGTAGTCCACAACCCGGAGCGGGAATACACCACCCCGGAAGACCTGGATAGCCTGCCCTTTGTTTCCTCGGTATACCAGAGGCACCTCAATATCAGAGACTATTTTCTCAACTACTCACTATACCCCATGGTCCAGGTGTTCGGCGGTCGGGGCTGCCCCTTCCAGTGCACCTTCTGCTGCTGGCCACAGACCTTTACGGGCAGGAAACACCGCATGAGAAGCCCGTCAAATGTCGTTGCCGAAATGGAGTGGGTGGAGACCAACCTGCCTCAGATTAGGGCAATGTTCTTTGAGGATGATACCTTTACGGTGAACAAAAAGTGGGTGCGTACCTTCGCCGAGGAGTACCGGGGGCGCGGCTTGAAGCTACCCTGGGCATGTCAGGCTCGGGCTGACATTGATTACGAGACGATGCTGGCGATGAAAAGAGCCAACTGCCTCACTGTGGTGGTCGGTTATGAATCGGGCAGCAATCTCCTCCTCCGTAACGTAAAGAAGGGGATTACGGTGGAGAATATAAGGCAGTTCATCCGTGATGCCAGAAGGGCGGGGCTGCCGGTTCACGGCAATTTCATGGTCGGTCTGCCCGGGGAAACCAGGGAGACCATTGAGATGACCAGCCGGCTGGCTATGGGGTCAGGGTCGGTGGCGATAACGGTAGAGGCGGCAACACCCTTTCCCGGTACCGAGTTCTACGAATGGGCAAAGCGTAACGGCTATCTGCTCGCCGATGACCCCAGAGACTACCTGGACGAGCGCGGCATCCAGAGGATAATCATCTCCTATCCCGGGCTATCCAGTGCGGAAATAGGCAGGGCGGTAGACAGGATGCTGAAGCGATATTTCCTGTCGCCGCGGTATATACCAATCGCCCTGAAAAGATTACTCAACCGGCACGGCTGGCAGGAATTGAAGGTAATCTGGCATTCCGGTATGATGTTCCTGAGATATTACTTTAAGAAATAGTTTTCTTTAAATCAGCCAAAGGATGGTATCGTGATATGAGAGCAAGACCAGCCATCGCCCTGCTTGCCATAAACATAATGGCAATACTACTGATAATCATCATAAGCTTCTTCCCGGATAACGTTTTGCGTATAATCCTGGGGCTGCCTTTTGCCCTCTTCTTCCCGGGATACGCCTTGATAGCGGCGCTCTTCCCCGGAGGGAAGGCTCTATCTGCTATTGAGCGGGGCGCTTTGAGCCTGGGGCTATCCGTTGTCGCCGTAATACTCATCGGCATTGTCCTCAACTACACCCCGTGGGGCATCCGCCTGTATCCCATCCTTATTTCCCTCACCATCTTTACCCTGGCTACCTCGCTGATTGCCTGGTACCGGCAGCGAAGGCTGCCCGAGGAAGAAAAGCCCGCCGTTTCCTTTCGCCTGAGGCTATCCTCCCTGAAGCCGGGGAGTCCGCTACAAATAGTTCTCTACATTGTTCTCGGGGTAGTCCTGTTGGGAACCCTGGGAACCCTGGGCTATGTGGCTGCCCTTCCCAAGGGTGGGGAGGGGTTCACCCAGTTCTATATCCTGGGACCGGAGGGCAAGGCGGAAAATTACCCTGAAGAGCTGGTTGTCGGGACAGGGGCAGAGGTAATCGTGGGCATCGTAAATCAGGAGCACGAGACGACAACCTACCACCTGGAGCTGCGGATAAACGGCGTTGCCGACCGGGAGACAGAGCCGCTGGTGCTGGAACATAGCCAGAAATGGGAAGAGGCGGTGAGTTTTACCATGGACAGCCCCGGGGATAATCAGAGGGTTGAGTTTGTGCTCTACCGGGACGGCGAGCCCTACCTGGAGCCGCTTCACCTCTGGATTGACGTAATTGAGGGACTATGAGCCGGTACGATGAGCTGAAAAGGGCACTGGAGGAGCGCCGTTTTTTCAAGGGGGTTTGCGGCGCCGGCAACGAAGACCCGGAAGAGGTCCGCAAGCTGACCAAGGTCTACACATTAGCCGGGGCAACCGCAATTGACATCTCCGCCAATACCGACATTGTTACCGCCGCCCGGCTGGGGATAGATGAGGCGGAAGAAATAGCCCCACGGCTACAGCGGAGAATAGCCATGCGCCCCGGCATCAATGTTAGCGTGGGGATTAAGGGCGACCCGCATGTCAGAAAGGCGGAGATTGTAAGC
>CAZFCV010000052.1:0-7839 GCA_964517985.1 uncultured Dehalococcoidales bacterium
TCCACCGCGCGTATAATAAGGACCATTGACTAGAAGGAAGTTGTAAATGGCGGAACTGCTTCAATTTACCATAACCGGTGTCACGGTAGGGATGGTGTATGCCCTGATTGCCCTGGGGTTCGTTCTCATCTGGAAATCAAGCGGCGTGGCTAACCTGGCTCTGGGGCAGCTGGTTTTAATCTCCTCCTGGTTTACCTACGGGATGCTGGTTCAGGCGAAGCTTCCCTACTGGCTAGCTTTCCCTCTGGTTATCCTGTTTGCCCTGGCTCTGGGCTGGCTGATAGAGAGATTCGCCCTCCGCCCCCTCATTGCCCAGCCCATCCTTTCCCTGATCACGGTGACCCTGGGCTTGGGCTACTTTCTGGAGGGATTGGCTGTCTTCGTCTGGCCGTGGAGCGTGGCTGCCCTCCCCCGGCTCTTCCCCATTGAGCCCTTCCGCCTGGGTACCGCCGTCGTCTCTCAGGAGTATGTCTGGGCGGCGTTAATCTCGCTGATTCTATTTGGTCTCCTGACCCTCTACTTCCGCTATAACAAGATGGGTATCGCCATGAGGGCAACGGCTGATGACCAGCTTGCCGTCCAAGCCTGTGGCATACCGGTGACCAGCATTTTCTCCACCTCGTGGATGTTTGCCTGCGTTGTCGCCGCCATTGGTGGTATCCTGATGTCCAGCATTGGCGGTATTACCTATGGTCTGGTGGAGACCGGGCTGAAGGCGTTCTCCGTGGTTATCCTCGGTGGCTTGAATTCCTTTATTGGCGCCATCGTTGCCGGGCCAATCATTGGCCTGGCGGAGAATATTGGTGGCGGCTACCTTACCCCGCTGACCTGGCCCGGGGTGAAGGATATTATCCCGTTTATTATCATCATCATTGTCCTGTTTGTTAAGCCCTACGGGCTATTTGGTGAAGTCAGGATAGAAAGGATATAAGGCAAGGAATATGGGTTTACCCTGCGGCGTTCATAACTATACCTACCAGCAAGATATGGCTATCTTCCGCACCAGGGCGCAATGGGGGCTGCTTCTCGGTTTTCTTGTCCTGCTTTTCACCATTCCTCCCTTTTTCTGGAGCAACTACTGGTTGAGCGTCGCCAACCTGATTGGCATTACCATCATTGCCGCCATCGGGCTTAACATCCTGGTCGGCTACTGCGGGCAGCTGTCTATTGGTCATGCTGGCTTTATTGCCGTTGGTGCCTACACCTCGGCTATCCTGACGGCGAAGGTCGGCGCTCCCTTTCTCGTCGCGCTGCTCTGTGCCGGTCTTATGGCTGGCTTCGTTGGGCTTCTCTTTGGCATTCCTTCCCTCCGGGTGAAGGGCTTTTACCTGGCGATTGCCACTATTGCCGGTCAGTTTATCATCATCTGGGTTATCAATCACTGGTCGGGGCTTACCGGCGGTTTTGTCGGCATCGCCGTGCCCTATGCTTCCATTGGTGGGCTTGAATTCCGCAGCGAGGCGAGCCAGTTCTATCTTATCATGGCGATTGTTGTCCTGTGCGTCTTCTTTGCCAAGAATCTGGCGCGGACACGGGTGGGGAGGGCTTTTGTTGCCATCAGGGATAATGACCTGGCTGCCGAGGTAATGGGGATTAATCTCTTTTTCTACAAGCTGCTTGCCTTCTTCATCGGCTGCTTCCTGGCGGGCATCGCCGGGGCACTACTTGCCGCCTGGACGGGCTATATGAATGCCGAGTTTTTTAGCCTTTCCGAGTCAATACTCTATATCGGGATGATAATTATTGGTGGTCTGGGTACCACCCTGGGTCCCATCCTCGGGGTAGTCTTTATTCGCGGCTTGCAGCAGGTGCTGACAGTCTACGCTCTTCCTTTTCTGGAGGGTGTCCTGCCCCTACCAGCGGCTTTTGCCACCGGTCTCGTTCCCATGCTCTTTGGTCTGATAATAATCCTCTTTCTGGTGCTGGAGCCGAGGGGGCTTGCCCACCGCTGGATGTTGTTTAAATCTGCCTATCGGCTGTGGCCATTCTCGTATTAGCTTATAAAGGAGGTAAGGGGCGATGTAATGCTTTGTAGACAGGGAGGGGTTTAAACTCTTTTAAGGAGGCTACGCATAGATGAGAAATAGAAAGTTGCTGATAGTAGGTATGGTTTTATGCCTGGCGCTGGTTGTGGCGATGCTGCCTGTGCTTAGCGCCTGTGGCCCCCAGGCACAGCCGGGGCAGGTGCTGAAGGTAGGTATGGCAACGCCGTCAAGCGGGCCCGCCGCCGAGAAAGGCTCGCCCATGGGGCACGCCAACCTTGACGCTATTCAGTACATCAATAACGAGCTTGGTGGTGCCGGGGGATACCCCATTGAGGTCCTGTGGCTGGACAATGGCTACGATGCCAGCAAGATGGTGACCATCGTCAAGAGGTTCATGGACGAGGGCTGTCTCATGTTCACCACTGCCTCATCCAAGATGATGTCGGTATCCATGGAATCGGCAAACCGTGCCGAGTTCCCCGGGCTGGCTTGCTTCACCTCCCCGATACTCTACCGCCCGCCGCAGCACATCTACGGGCAGATGCCGGATTACGGGGATGATGCCTTGGCTTTTGCCACCTACTTTATGGAGAACATCTGGGAGGGGACGGGCAAGCCTAAATTTGCCCTGCACCTGCTGAATAACCCCACCGGCTACGGGGCGCGGGATGCCTTTACGGCTAAGGCTGATGAGCTGGGCATTGAGGTTGTTGCCACCGAGGAGCATGCCGCCACCACTACCTCGGAGATGGAGTCGCTGACCCGGGTTAAGGCGCTCAACCCCGACGTGCTCTATATCTCCAGCACGCCGGCACCGACCGCCATCGTCATCAAGAATGCCTATGACCTGGGCATGTACCCCGGCATGACCATTGGCTGTGGCCATGCCAGCTATACCAAGGCTCTGGTTGACATCGCCGGCGCCAGCATTGTTGAGGGCGTTTACGGCGTCTTCCCCACGGCGAACTGGGGTGACGATGTCCCCGGCATGGCTAAGGTGCTGAAGTACTGCAATAGCCTGCACCCCGCTGATGCCGAGAATCTGGACTACATCACCTCCTGGGCACAGAGCTTGATTGTTGCTGAAGCCCTGGAGCTGGCGGTGAAGAATGCCGGCTATGATGTGCTCGCCAAGGGGAATGTGGAGTCATGGCGGGCTATGGAGACCCAGGGCATCCAGAAGATAGACTTTGATGTTGGTGGGCTTCATGGTCCGGCAAGCTATACTGCGGGCGACAACCGGCTGTCAAAGTCGGTTCGGGTCTTCCAGGTGCAGGACGGGGTAATCACCCCGATAAGCGACTGGGTGGATGCGCTCGTGGTTGAGTACGAGAATTACGAGTGGTTCGGACAGTAAATCAATGAGCAGTGAGCCGGGGTTCCGCTTCGGCGGAGCCCCGGCTTGAAGAGGGGCGAAAATGCTCAGGCTGAATAACATTGAGGTTACCTACCTCAACGTTATCCGGGTGCTGCATGGTCTTTCCATGGACGTCCCGGATGGCGGCATCGTGGCTTTGCTCGGGGCGAATGGCGCCGGCAAAACGACCACCCTCAAGGCAATATCCGGGCTCCTCCATGTGGAGGAGGGGGAGGTAACCGATGGTTCCATTGAGTGGAACGGAGAAAGAATAGACCGGAAGCATGCCCAGGATATCGCCAAGCTGGGCATTATTCAGGCGCTGGAGGGGCGGCGGGTGTTCGGGCACCTCACCGCGGAGGAAAACCTGATGGTTGGTGCCCACTACCGGGACCGCTCTGCCGTGAGACGTGACCTGGAGATGGTCTACCACTACTTCCCCCGGCTCAAGGATGTCCGGCATAACATCGGGGGCTACCTCTCCGGAGGCGAGCAGCAGATGCTGGTGATTGGCCGGGCGATGATGGCTGCCCCCAAGCTGATGCTCCTTGATGAGCCGTCACTGGGTCTGGCACCCTTGCTGGTGGAGGAGATATATGATATTATCCAGCGCTTTAATGGCGAGCAGAAGACATCCGTTCTCCTTGTTGAGCAGAATGTCCGCATTGCCCTCAGTATTGCTCATTATGGCTACGTTATGGAGAATGGCCGGGCGGTCCTTGACGGGGATGCCGATTTCCTCAAGAATAACGAGGATGTGAAGGAGTTCTACATGGGGCTGTCCGCAGTCGGTTCCAAGAAGAGCTACCGCGAGGTAAAGCACTATAAGCGACGGAAGAGGTGGCTATGATGCCGGAGGCAAAAGGCGACTATTTTGATGAACTGGAGACGATGTCCGCTGCGGAGCGGGAGAATTATCTTAACCAGCGGCTGGCGGAGGCTGTTGAGCACGCCTACCGCCACGCTCCGTCAGCCAGGGAGATACTGGACCGGGCGGGGGTAGCCCCGTCTCAGATTCGGACGGCAAAAGACCTGGAGAAGCTGCCCATTACCCGGAAGACGGAGCTGATAGAGCGGCAGAAGGCAAAGCCGCCCTACGGCGGCTTTCTCGCCATCCCCCCCGAGGATGTTGACCGGGTGTTCATCTCTCCCGGTCCGGTCTACGAGCCGCTGCACACCCAGAATATCAAGTGGTTTGCCAAGTCATTCTATGCCGCTGGCTTCAGGAGGGGGGATATTGTCATAAACTCCTTCACCTACCATATGTCTCCCGCCGGCATCCTGTTCCATGAGGCGCTCCGGGACTGCGGGGCGACGCCCGTCCCCACGGGCGTGGGCAATACCGAGATTCAGATTCAAACGATGTATGATATGAGGGTTACCGGGTTTGTCGGCACCCCCAGCTTCCTGATGACGCTTATCGGGCGGGCTGAGGAGATGGGCTACAACTTCCGCCGTGATTTTGCCCTTGAGCGTGCCTGGTTTACCGGCGAGATGCTTGCCCCTTCGGTGCGGAAGACCCTGGAGGAGGATTATGGAATTGCCACCGCCCAGGCTTATGCCGTTACCGAGCCGGGCGGCTGCCTTGCCTATGAGTGTCGCCAGAAATCGGGCATGCACTTTATGGATGACTATGTGATGGAGATAGTTGACCCCGAGACCGGCAAACAGCTGGAGCCGGATGAGGTCGGCGAGATAGTGGTAACCCCAATCCACAACAAGGTCTGGGGTCTAATCCGCTTCGGTACCGGCGACATGTCCTACTATACCACTGCCCCCTGCCCCTGCGGTCGGACGGCAAACCGGCTGGTGGCGATTGTCGGCCGGGCTGGTGACGCCATTAAGGTAAGGGGCATGTTTGTCGTTACCAAACAGGCGGAGCAGGTATTTGCTAACTTCGCTGCCATCTCCAGATATCAGGTAGTGGTCGGGCGCAGCGGGCAGCGGGATACCATGACCTTCCGCATTGAGCTTGGGGACGAGGCGGTGGATAGAAGCCGGCTGGCTGACGATTTGAACAAGCGGTTTCAGGATGTCTGCCGGGTCAGGGCGGATGGTATTGAGTTTGTCGCCGGGGGCACCATCCCCGAGGAGCGCAAGACGATAGTTGATGAGCGGACCTGGGAGTAAATCTGCCCGTTAGCGGCGGGGAGTGGGGCGCCCGGTATACCGGGCGCCCCCTTTATTTGCGGTGCGGTTGACAGTGGGGGTGGGGTAAACTATAATAACAACCACTTTCATGCCGGTGCCGCATCTTTATTATGTATCTCAGGATGGGTCAATGCCTGGAGACGGGAGGTGAAACCCGATATGACAGCAAAGGCTTTTGTTCTCATTGAAACCTCGGTGGGCAGGACCAAGGAGGTCGCCAGCACTCTCAGGGAGCTGAATGGAGTGCAGTCAGTTGACCCGGTGACCGGTCCCTATGATGTTATCGCCGTTATTGAGCTGGGCAGCCTGAACGAAATCGGCGATTTGGTCACCAGCAAGATCCACCCCATTCCCGGCATTTCCCGGACGGTTACCTGCCTGGCGATATGACCCACTGGTAGCACCCGCCTGTGAGCCGAGATAGACCCCGGGAGGGGAGAATTACGCGTGGACTTTAGCTTTAGCGAGGAGCAGGAGAAACTCAGGCGGGAAGTCCGCCACTTCCTGGAAGGCGAGATAGAGCAGGGCTTGTGGCAGCCGACCTGTGACGCCTGGATAATGGCTTATGACCCGGCATTCAGCAAAAGGGTGGCGGCTAAGGGCTGGATTGGCTTGACCTGGCCCAGGGGCTACGGCGGGCAGGGACGCTCCTTTGTTGACCGGCTCATCCTTACCGAGGAGATGCTCCGCTACGGGGCACCCGCCGCCTGCCACTGGTTCGCCGACCGCCAGATAGGCGGCGCCATCGTCCATTATGGCAGCGAGGAGCAGAAGGGGGAGCTACTGCCCCTGATTCTGAGGGGGGAAGCCTATGTTGGCTTGGGCATGAGCGAGCCGGAGGCTGGCTCTGACCTGGCATCCCTTAAGACCCGTGCCATTGCCGACGGTGGTGACTTCATCATTGACGGGCAGAAGGTCTGGACGAGCGGCGGCAGCCACATGAACTGGCTCTACCTGGTGGCGAGGACGGACCCGGATGCCCCCAAGCACAGGGGTATCAGCGAGTTCTTCTTCCCGGCCGAGCTGCCCGGCATTACCATCCGCCCCATAGTGGATATTACCGGCGGGGTTCATTTCAACGAGGTCTTCTTTGACGGCGTGCGCGTCCCCGGAAGTTGCCTTATCGGGGAGGAAAACCGTGGCTTCTATCAGGTTTTGAACCAGCTTGACTACGAGAGGAGCGGGATGGAACGGCTCATGGGCAACTACCCCCTCTTTACCGCCCTCATCGGCTATGTCAGGGAGACCGTGCGCAACGGCAGACCGCTGTGTGAGGACCCCCTGGTTCGCTCCCGGATGGCGCAGCTAAGGATTGAGTTTGAGGTGGGGCGGCTGCATATGTACCGCGTCGCCATGGTCATGGACGAGGGGCGTGCCCCTAACTGGGAGTCGGCAATGTCCAAGGCATATGGCACCGCCTTTGAGCAGCGCCTCGCCAGCACCGCTATTGAGATTGCCGGGCTTTACGGGCAGCTTGCCCCCCGGTCTAAGTGGGCAGCCATGCAGGGCATGGCTTATCACTCGTATCTGTCATCCCGGGGTTATAGCCTACAGGCGGGCAGCTCGGAGATACTGAAGAGTATCGTGGCTTTGCGCCGGCTGGGGCTGCCTGCCGGATAGTTAATAGTTTTCTTTTTTGAGGAGTAACCGTGGACTCAACCCTCTCTGAAGAGCAGAGAATGTTAAGGGAGATGGCGGGCGACTTCCTGGCTGGCAGGTTCCCCAGGGCGGTGGTCAGGGAGGCGGAGGAGAGCGAGCCGGGCTACCTGCCGGAGGTGTGGCGGGAGATGGCGGAGCTGGGCTGGATGGGGCTGGTGTTCCCCGAGGAGTACGGCGGTGGGGGGATGACCTTCCTTGACCTGGCGGTGCTCCTGGAGGAGATGGGGCGGGCTTGCCTTCCTGGTCCCTACTTCTCCACGGTTGTACTGGGAGGGCTGTCCATCCTTGAGCTGGGCAGCGAGGCGCAGAAGCGGGAGTACCTCCCCGGGATAGCCAGCGGCGAGAAGCTTTTCACCCTGGCGCTGACCGAAGCCAGTGCCAGCTATCATGCCGCGGGGATTAAACTTGCCGCTGCCGCTGACAGTGACGGCTATATCCTGAGCGGCACCAAGCTCTTTGTCCCCGATGCCCATATTGCCGACTATATGCTGTGTGTCGCCCGGACTGGTGACGGGGCGGAAGCAGGGGATGGAATCACTATCTTTATCGTGGGCGGGAAGAGCCCCGGGGTTAGCCGCACGGTGCTGCCGACCATTGCCAATGATAAGCTGTGTGAGGTGGTCTTTGACCGGGTGCCGGTGCCCGGGGAGAACATCCTCGGTGAGCTGGGCCGGGGGTGGGGTGGGG
>CAZFCV010000053.1:0-7790 GCA_964517985.1 uncultured Dehalococcoidales bacterium
CTCCCAAACCGCCACCACCGCCACCACCACCTACACCGCCGAAGGCACCACCACCACCTCCCCCCAAGCAACCTCCGGCAAAACCGGAACCATAGGTAGAGAGATATACCGGCATGGAGTTGATATTCCTGGGAACAAGCGCCGGTTGTGGCGTGCCCTCGTTCTATTGCGGGTGTAAAGCCTGTCAGGAAGCGCTTGCCGACCCGCGCTGCTGCCGCACTCGCTGTGCGTTTATGCTGGATGGCGAGGAAAAGCTCCTCATTGATGCCCCGCCGGAAATTGCCCGGCAGCTTTTACGGGAAGACATCCATGATATAGATTATTTCGCCCTTACCCACGGGCACCTTGACCACACCGGTGGGCTGGGTGACCTAGAGTTTTACGTGCGTTTGCGGCGTAACCGGGCTTTACCGGCGGTCATGAGCCGGGAAACATGGCGGCAGCTGGAGACGGGCTTTAGCTCTGTTGCTGAGTTGCTGGAGGTGAATCTGGTCGAGCCGGGCGAGAGGGTTGATTTTGGCGCCGTTCGTCTTACCGCGCTGGCGGCGGCGCACGCCCCGGGGACGCTGGGTTTCCTGATTGAGGGTGGTGGTGGGCGGGTTGCCTGCCTGCCCGATACGGGTCACCCCCCGGCTGATACCGTGGAGCGCTTGCTTGGTATTGAATGCCTGGCGCTGGATACCACCTTCTGGGGAGACAACCGTTACCCGGGGCAGCACCTCTCCTTTGCCGAGGCAATCGCCCTGGGGCAATCACTGAAGGTGGAGAAGCTCTACCTGACCCATCTGTCAATGCACCATGATACCCCGGTGACCTGCTCCGAGCTGGAGTGTGCCATTGCCCCCTATGATGGCTGGGTACAGGTGGCGTATGATGGTTTGCGCCTTTCCTTTGCTGGCTGAAAGAAGGAGAGTATATGGAGGAAAGAGGGGAGAAAATACGAAAATCAGTGTGCTACTTCTGCCATCAGCAGTGTGGCATGCTGGTACATGTAAGAGATGGCAAGGTTACCGCGGTTGAGGGTGACCCCGACCACCCCAGCCGGGGGGGTATGTGTCCCCGGCCCAATATCTGGATGAAGCACCATGACCACCCGGCGCGGGTGAACTATCCCCTCAAGCGTGCCGGGGAGCGGGGTGAAGGTAAGTGGGAGCGCATAACCTGGGAGCAGGCACTGGAAGAGATTTCGGCTCGGCTGGAGCAGATTCGCCAGGAATCGGGGGCGGAATTCGTGTGCAGCGCCGGCGGGACGCAGCGTACCCATGACTGGGCACGCCGCCGCTTTATGAACCTGTTCGGCAGCCCGAATGTGTTTCATGTCTCCCATGTGTGCTGGATTCCCACCTTTATGATTGAGACGGCGATATGCGGCTGGTCTCCTTTTGACCTGGACCTGCCCAGCAGCCGGTGCGTGGTCTTGTGGGGGCACAATCCCGGCGAGTCCTACATGCCGGAGATGCGTGCCTGGAGCGATGTGCGCCAAGCCAACGGCACCAAGATTATCGTTATTGACCCCAGGATGACCGAGTCGGCGGCTAAGGCGGACCTCTGGATACCGCTCCGCCCCGGCACCGATGCCGCGCTGGCGCTGGCATGGCTCAACGTTATTATTAATGAAGGGCTCTATGACCAGGAGTTTGTGGAGAACTGGTGCTACGGCTGGGAGCAGCTGGTGGAGCACGTGCAGCCCTATACCCCGGAGTGGGCGGCTCCCATCACCTGGGTTGATGCCGAGAAAATCCGCGCCGGGGCGCGGATGTATGCCACCTTCAAGCCGGGCAACATCCAGTGGGGGGTGGCGGTGGATGAAATCGGCACCCCGGGCGGGGTTGCCATGCACGCCCGTGCCTTGCTACGTGCCGTAACCGGCAACCTGGATGCCCCCGGCAGTGACTTAATCCCCGGGCCCAACCAGGTGATGCTTACCGACGAGGAGATGGAGTGCAACGAGCATATGACGGAGGAGCAGTGGGCAAAGCAGCTCGGCTCTGACCGCTACAAGCTCTGCTCCTGGCCCGGCTACAGCAAAATCTCCGGGGTGGCGAAGCAGGTGTGGGGCAAAGCGCCGCCTACGGAGTGGATGTGTGAGGCGCATGGTCCCTCGGTCTTTGATGCCCTGCTGACGGGGAAGCCGTATAAACCGCGGGCGATGCTGGTTCTGGCGAACAATACCCTGCTGGCTTATCCCAATACCAGGAAGGTCTATCGGGCACTAAAGGAGCTGGAGCTTCTGACGGTGATGGACTACTGGCTGACACCGACGGCTATGCTGGCTGACTACGTGCTGCCCGCTGCCGACTGGCTGGAGAGACCCACCATAACCAACACCTACGGCTGCAGTGACTTCGCCATCTGCTCGGAGCGTGCCGTGCCGCCAAAGTACGAGCGCCGCACCGACTACCAGTTCTGGAAGGGGCTGGGGGACAGGCTGGGGCAATCGGAGTTCTGGCCCTGGGAGACCCTGGAGGAAGCCAAGTACTACCGTATCTACCCGCTGGGGTATGATGTCAGCAGCTACGACGAGTTTGTGGAGCAGGTTCGTTTTTCCTTCCCGGAGCGGGAGTACTATAAGTACGGGCGGCTCGGCTTCGCCACTCCTTCGGGGAGGGTGGAGCTCTACTCGCAGACGCTGGAGGGGCTGGGCTACGACCCGATGCCGAAATACATAGGGCCGGCGGAGAGCGAGGAGGATAACCCCGAGCTGGCAAAGGAGTTCCCGCTGGTGCTGATAGCCGGCTCCGGCGTCATGCCCTATTACCACTCCGAGCACCGCAATATAAAGCCCCTGCGCTATCTGCACCCGGTACCGCGTATGCAGATTAACCCGGCGACAGCCAGGGAGCTGGGCATCAAAAATGGCGACTGGGCGTGGATTGAGACAAAGCGGGGCAGAATCATGCAGGTTGCCGAGCTGACCGAGATAGTCCACCCGCGGACGATTTTCGTGGAGCGCGGCTGGTGGTTCCCGGAGCGTGACGGGAAGGAGCCGGGGCTCTACGGCATGTGGCAGTCCAACTGCAATGTCCTCACCTCGGGTGAGCCGGAGCACTGCGACCACATGAGCGGTAGCTGGGCAAACCGCGGGCTGCTGTGCCGGGTCTACAAGGTGGAAAAGGAGGACCTGCCTCATGGCTAGATGGGCAATGGTTATTGACCTGCGGCGCTGTATTGGCTGCCAAGCCTGCACCATTGCCTGCCAGATGGGCAATGACCTGCCGCTGGGCATGTTCTGGAATATGGTCACCACTGTTGGCAAGGGGAGCTACCCGACGCTGAGCCTCTATCACCTCCCGCGCCCCTGCTTTCACTGCGAAAACCCGCCCTGTGTTCCCTGCTGCCCCACCGGCGCCTCAACGCAGCGTGAGGACGGCATCGTCTTTGTTGACCAGGACAAGTGTATTGGCTGCGGGGCGTGTATCATGTCCTGCCCCTACGGGGCACGGACGCTTAACAAGGGGCTGGGTGTCGCCCAGAAGTGCACCTTCTGTGTTGACCTCCTTCCGCAGGGCAGGGAGCCCTACTGCGTGAGCACCTGTCACCAGCGAGCCCGCATCTTTGGCGACCTTGACGACCCGGAGAGTGAGGTATCCCGGCTGGTTAGTACCGAGAACGTTGTGCAGATTATGCCGGAGCTCGGCACCGACCCGCACGTCTACTATATTCAGCCTTAGGGAGAGGGACAATGAAAAAGGAGCGTACCTGGGGTTGGCCCGTTGCCAGCTACCTGTTTCTGGGGGGGCTGGGCGGTGGCATGCTGGTCATCTCGGCGGCGGCTGACCTGTTTTTGAATATAAGGGGTGCCTTCATGCCGGGGACATTCATCGCTGCCGTGGTTATCGCATTGGGTTCCGGGCTGCTCGTTTTTGACCTCGGGCGCCCGCTTTTCTTCTGGAGGGTGTTCTCCCGGGAGAAAGCCATCCTGACCGTTGGTGCCTGGATGCTGAGCCTGGCTATTGTCTGCGGCTTGATATACGGCTCCTGCCTGCTGGTCTTTTCGCCGTGGTACGGGCTTGACGGCTTGCGGCTGTTCTTCGCCTGGCTCTGCCTGCTATTGGGGCTGGGCGTTGCCATCTATACCGGTGTTTTTCTGGGCACGATAAAAGCCCGCCCCTTCTGGAACAGCCCGGTGCTGCCCATTCTCTTTCTGGTATCGGCGCTCTCCACCGGCATTGCCGCACAGGGGCTGCTGCTGCACTTCTGGCACTTCGGTGTCAATGAGATGGTAGCGGTGGTGATTGCCCGCCTCCTGCACGTTGCCGACCTCCTTCTGCTCATACTGGAGATAATTATCCTCATGTCTTATGTCCTGCTTATGCGCTACTCAACCACGGTGTCCTCGGCGCAGGTAGCGGCAACCTGGCTGAGCGGGGGCAAGAAGCTGCCCTTCTGGGGTGGCATGGTCTTTCTGGGGCTGGTCCTGCCGGCGGGGCTCTACCTTGTGCCGGGCGGGGCTGCCTCCCTGCTGGCGGCCGCCTTTGTGCTGGTCGGTGGCGTAATCCTCCGCTTCCTGCTGGTCTACTCTGATGAGCGGGTGCTGCTGCCGGGGGAGGAGCAGTTTCTTTACTGGCTGCCCGGCGGCGACGAGGCATTCCTGCGTGCCTGGGAGGACTGAAGCCCTAGAGCCGATTTGCGACAGGAGGAGTGAAAATGGTCACTGATTTCAGGGATAGGCTGCAAAGCGTAGCCCCGGAGTTCCTATGTTTTGACAGACTCGCCACCCTTCAGGTAAACCTGGGCAATGTGTGCAACCAGAGTTGCCAGCATGGTCATATAGGGGGTAGCCCCGCCGGGGACAGGGTTATGCGCCGGGGGGTTATGGAAGGGATTATCAATTTCCTCGGCGGGCAGCAGGGCATCACCCTTGATATTACCGGCGGCTGCCCGGAGCTCCACCCCGATTTCCGCTTCTTCGTTGAGGAGGCGCGCCGGCTGACGCCGCGCCTGATGGTCAGGACCAACCTGACCGTCTTGCTGGAAGAGGGGAAGGGCTGGATTCCACAGTGGTACCGGGATAACGGGGTGGTGGTCATCGCTTCCATGCCCTGCTATACGAAGGAAAACGTTGACCGGCAGAGGGGGGAGGGGGTCTTTCAGAAGAGCATAGCGGCTCTCCGGAGATTGAACCGGCTGGGTTACGGGGACTCCCTGGAGCTGGATCTGGTGTATAACCCGGGGGGTGATTTTTTGCCCGGTTCCCAGAGAGAGCTGGAAATGGACTATAAAAGGGAGCTTTCCCAGGGCTACGGAGTCAAATTCCATAGCCTGTTCACCCTCACCAATACGCCGCTGGGCAGATTCCGCCGTTCCCTTGAAGCCGGTGACCGGCTGGAGCAGTACACCCGGCTGCTTGCCGACAGCTTCAATCCCGATGCCGCCCGGAGTATTATGTGCCGCACCCTGATAAGTGTGGACTGGCAGGGCATCCTGTATAATTGTGACTTCAATCTGGCGGCGGGGCTGCCCATCACGGATGGTAGCGGAGAAGCACTTGGGATTGATGATATACGGGACGCCGTTCAGGGCGGGCGTGAGATTGTGATGGCGGAGCACTGCTATTCCTGCACCGCCGGGGCGGGCTCAAGCTGTACCGGGGTATTGGTTTAGGGAAAGGAGGGGTTTGCGCGAACCGGACTTATGAAACTGGATAGAGATTGTGAAGAGATACTGGATAAGGCGCTGGCTGACGAGCCCGTAACACGGGAAGAAGCCAGGAGGTTGATGGAGATTGACCTGCAATCGCCGGAGATGTATGCCCTGTGCGCCGTGGCTGATAGCCTGTCACGGCGGCACTTTGATAATACCGGAGACGTCTGTGCTCAGATAGGGCTGGACTTTGCCCCGTGCCCGGGCAACTGCGACTTCTGCGTCTTCGCCGCGCAGCACGGCATGGCGCGCGAGGTTATTGAGTATCCCCAGGAAGTTATCGTGCAAACGGCACTGGAATGTGAAATGCAAGAGCCCAATGCTATCTACCTGATGACTACCTGCCACTACCGGTTTGACAGGTTCCTTGAGATTGGCCATGCTGTGCGCCGGGCTATTTCCCCGGAGATGCCGCTGGTTGCTAATATTCCTGACTTTGGTGACGATGAAGCCCGCGCTCTGGTCGAGGCTGGTTTTCACGCCGTTTACCATGCGGTGCGTCTTAATGAGGGAAAGGACACTGTTTTTCCGGTTGAGAAGCGGCTGGCGACCATCAGGGCGGCGCAGCACGCCGGGCTGGTGCTGAACTTTTGCGTGGAGCCACTAGGCCCGGAGCACAGCATAGAGCGACAGGTAGAGCTCATGTTCCTGGGAAGGGAGCTGGGTGCCGCCTTCAGTGGAGCAATGCACCGGGTGAGTGTGCCCGGTACGAAGTTGGCACATTATGGCGAGGTGACCCAGTGGTACCTGGCGCGCACTGTAGCCGTCACCAGATTGGTGATGGGCGATACGGTGGTGGCACATTGCACGCACGAACCTAATATCCCGTCAATATTAGCCGGCGCCAATCTGCTCTGGGCTGAGGTGGGTACCAACCCGCGTGACGAAAACAAGGAAACAGAAAAAAGCCGGGGGCAATCTATACGCCGCTGCCAGCGGCTCCTGCAGCACGCCGGCTACTGCCCACGGGTTGGCCCATCACCGAGCGTCTTCGGGGCGGCATGGCAGAGTGCCCGCCAGGCGGCGGGCAGTGGCACGGGGGGGTAGGGTGGACGAAAAAGAGCGCCGGGCGCTGGAAGAAATAGCGGCGGCATGTAGCGGAGACCAGGCGTGCGCCACTGATTGCCTGGTTCTGCCGGAGCTGGGCGAGCTGGCGCCGGGTGATGTCGCCCGGCAGGTGCTGAACGGGCAGATAGATGAGAAGGTGCGCCGCTATATCACCCGGTGTGCCCTGTGCGGCTTGTGCACCCAGCACTGCCCCAGCAGTCTTGATATACCGGGCATGGTCACGGCGGCACGGCACTTGCTGCTGAAAAGCGGCCAGACCGCTCCTGAGGTCTACCGGCTCATGTGGGTTGACCATGACTGGAATGCGGTCACCCTCTACCGCGACACCTACCAGATTGACTACCGCGACCTGATAAAGCCCCGGTGCGGTACGCTGTTTCTCTCCAGCTGCTTTCTGGCTAACACGGCGCCGGAGCTGCTCCGCTCCGCATTTGGCTGGCTAGCGGGGCATGATAGCCAGGAGGTGGGGCTGTCGCTGATGTGCTGCGGCTTGCCTCTGGCTCAGATAGGGCTGGCGGAGAGGGCGGAGCGCTATACGGGTTTGTTCTGGAAGACGGTCAGCGATTCCGGGGCGCGCCGTATCGTGACCGCCTGTCCTAGCTGCCATTACCATTTGCTGGCTAGCCAGGCGGGACGTGGCGTGGAGGTTGTCTCTCTATTTAAGCTGATGGCTGACGCCGGGGTACGGGCGCCAAACCCGGGCACGGGCAGGGTTACCGTTCACGACTCCTGCCCGGACCGGGGAGGGGAGCTGGGGAGGTGGACGCGCCGGCTTCTGGCTGACTACGAGATGGTGGAGATGGCTCACCACGGGGCGAATACCATCTGCTGTGGCTCCGGGGGCATCGTCTCTGCGGTTGACCGGGAGCTGTGCCGCCGGCGCACGGAAAGACGGGTGACGGAGTTTCAGGATACCGGCGCCGATATCTGTGTGGCATATTGTATGTCCTGCTGTAACACCCTGCTGCGGGTTGCCGGGCCGGGCAGGGTGCGCCATGTTCTGGAGCTTGTCTTTAACCAGTTTGTGGACTATACCCGGTATGCCGACCGCCTTAAAGCCATGTGGGATGGTGAGTGGG
>CAZFCV010000054.1:0-7678 GCA_964517985.1 uncultured Dehalococcoidales bacterium
GTTATTTGCCGGGGAGATGGGTTGCACCATCACGGTAACATACGATAAACTGGGTGTGTTGCCCTTAAAGGTGTTCCATCTCTTCAGGGCTCGTGCCTCCGCCTCTTTCCAGGGGGGTGTGGGTGATTAGGGTCAGGTTCTGACTTATTAGTAGAAGGACTTATGCGTGGCTGAGATTAGCCCCTTTCCCGGTATACGTTATGACCGGTCGCTGGTCGGTGACCTGGCAACGGTTATCTGCCCCCCGTATGATATTATCACCCCGCAGATGCGCCACGAGCTCTATTGTCGCAGTGAGTATAACTTCATCCGGCTGGAGGATGGCTGGGGCTCGCTGGAAGACCCGGCGGCGGACAGCAAGTACACCCGCTCGGCGGCTACCCTGGAGCAGTGGTTGAAGCAGGGCATCCTGAGGGTTGATGATGTCCCCGCTATCTATCTTCATGACCACTATTTCACCCACCAGGGGAAGGAGTACCGGCGCCGGGGTATAGTCGCCCGCGTCCGGCTGGAGGAGTGGAGTGAGATGGTGGTTCGCCGTCATGAGGGCACGCTCACCGAGCCCAGGGGTGACCGGTTGAGCCTTTTATGGGCACTCCAGGCTAATACCAGCCCCATTCTGGCGCTGTTTGAGGACGGGGAGGGGCGGCTCTCCCCCCTGCTGGCGGCACAGGAGCGGGGCGAGCCGGTAATCAGCCTGAGCGGTGCTGATGGGGAAAGGCACCAGGTCCGGGCAATCACCGACGCCGGGGTTATTGACCGGATATCACGCAGCCTGGCTCGGAAGCCGCTTTATATTGCCGATGGACACCACCGCTATGAAAGCGCCCTCGCTTATCAGCGGGAGCGGCGTGCCTGCTCCGCCGCGGTGTCGCCGGACGAGGCGTTTAGCTTTGTCATGATGACGCTGGTGGACTTTGCCGACCCCGGGCTGGTTATCCTGCCCCCCCACCGGCTCATTCGCGGCATACCCCGCCCGGTACTGAGCGGGCTGATGAGCGGGCTGCAGCCCTTCTTCGCCGTAGATGAGCTATCGCTGGCACTGCCCGGCGTCTGGCAGGAGATTGACGGCTTCCTGAGCCGTGAGGCGGATGAGGTGAGGCTGGTCCTGTTTGGCTGGGACAGCGAGCACCTCTTCCGGCTGCGGCTGCGTGACCCTGCCGTCACCGGCCAGATGATGCCCCAGTTCCATTCCGAGCTCTACAAGCGGCTGGCGGTCAGCGTCGTTGACCATATCATACTGGAGAGGCTCCTCGGGATGGGTGCTGAGGAGGCGCTCGGCTATAGCTATGATGAGCGGGATGCGGTGCAGATGGTGCTGGAGGGGGAGTACCAGCTCGCCTTTCTCTTGAGCCCGATTCGGGCGGAGGCAATCAGGGATATTGCCGATGCCGGCGACAGTATGCCGCGCAAGTCAACCTACTTCTACCCCAAGCTACCGGCGGGGCTGATCCTCAACCGGCTGGCGTAATAGCCCCGGTTCTTCCCTAAAATACCTTCGCCGGAAGTAGAGAGCCACATTGACCAGCCCGATAAGCACCGGCACCTCCACCAGGGGGCCGATGACGGCGGCAAACGCCTGGCCGGAGCCAATACCGAATACGGCTACTGTCACGGCGATAGCCAGTTCAAAGTTGTTGCTGGCGGCGGTGAAAGAGATGGTCGCTGTCCTGGCGTAGTTTGCCCCTATCTTTTTCCCCATGTAGAATGAGACCAGGAACATCAGGACGAAGTAGATTAGCAGCGGTATGGCGATGCGGACCACATCCAGGGGCAGTTCCACTATTACCTCACCCTTCAGGGAAAACATCACCACGATGGTGAAGAGAAGGGCTGCCAGCGTGATGGGGCTTATCCTGGGGATGAACTTGCCCTCGTACCACTCACGCCCCTTGGCTCTTATGAGCGCGAAGCGGGTAAGCATACCGCCAAAGAAAGGGATACCGAGGTAGATGAAGACGCTCTCCGCTATCTGCCCGATGGTAATCGGCACCACCGAGCCTTCCAGTCCGAACCAGGTTGGCACGATGGTTATGAAGACATAGGCGTAAACCGAGTAGAAGAGGATTTGAAAGATAGAGTTGAAGGCTACCAGCCCGGCGGCGTATTCCGTATCGCCCTTGGCAAGCTCATTCCAGACGATAACCATGGCGATGCAGCGCGCCAGGCCAATCATGATAAGTCCCACCATGTAGTCGGGATAGGCGTGCAGGAAGATGATAGCCAGGGAGAACATGAGTACCGGGCCAATAACCCAGTTCTGCACCAGGGAAACCCCGAGCACCCGCCAGTTGCGGAACACCTTGCCCAGTTCCTCGTACCTGACCTTGGCTAACGGGGGGTACATCATGAGGATAAGCCCGACAGCGATGGGAATAGATGTAGTATCCACCTGGAAGAAGGTGATAAAGCGGGCAACCTGTGGTACGAAGTAGCCCAGCCCCACCCCCAGCCCCATCGCCAGGAAAATCCACAGCGTCAGGAAGCGGTCTAATCCGGAGAGCCGGGGTAGTGCCGCCCTTGGTTCCGCATTGCTCATAATAATTAAGGATAAGTGCTACCCCGGCAACTACCGGTCACAGCCGGGACCAACACGCCGGGCATGCTTGAGGCGCTCCCTATCCAGTGCCGCTACCTCGCTGCCCTCCAGCGCCTTTCTGGCTGCTGTGACCAGACTGGAGAAGTATTCCGGCATGCCCTCCTCATCTATTGAATAGAGCGACCAGAGGCCATCCTTCCTCAGTTTGAGGAAACCGGCATCATACAGGGCACCGAGGTTGCGAGAGGCGCGGGTCGGGGATATATCCAGTGCCTGCATTACCTCGCAGACGCAGCACTCCCTTTCCAGGAGCAGGTTGAGTGTCCTGAGTCTGGTCTCACCGGATAGTGCCTTGAGGGCTTTGACCGTATCTCGCATGGCTGGTTGCTAGAGTATATGCGCACTTACGCATATACTCTAGCACGCTGGTGCTGCTTTGTCAACTGTCGGGGGTGTTATTACAGCTTTACCAGCTTGGCGGTGTGGACACCGGGGATAGACAGTATCTGCTGCTGCTGCTCCTCGGGCAGGGGTTCATCTATGGCGAGTATCATCAACGCCTGTCCCCGCGGCTTGAGGCGGCTGACATACATCTCGTTGATATTAATATCGGCATCGCCGGTTATCTTGCCCACGGCGCCGATAAGCCCGGGGCGGTCCAGGTGGTTGCTGAAGAGGAAGTAGCCCCCGCCGGGCACAAAATCGTGCCAGTAGTTGTTGACCCGGACAATGTGCACCTCCCCGCGTATAACCGTGCCGGCGGCGGTGGTAACCCCGGCGCTGGTGGTAACCTCTACCGTGATAAGGCTGGCGTAGTTTTCGCAGGCGGGTGTCTTCTGCTCCACCACCGTCAAGCCACGCTGGGCGGCAATTACGTTGGCGTTAACCAGGTTTACCCGCTCCTCACTGATGTCCTCCAGCAGTCCCCCGAGCACGGCTGCCTTCAGGGCATTGGTGTCATACTCGGCAATCTCGCCCTCGTAGCTAATCTGGATGGTGTCCATCTGCCCCTCGGCAAGCTGCCTGACCAGCCTGCCCACGGTGGTGGCTACCTCCATGAAGGGGGCGAGCACGGACAGGGTTTCGGCGGAGATGAGGGGGGCATTAACCGCGTATCGGGCGGGGTGCCCCCCGAATACTTCAACTATCTGGTTCGCCACGTCCCGGGCGGCACCAGCCTGGGCTTCGGTAGTGGAAGCCCCCAGGTGGGGGGTGACAATAATATTATCTTCCGCAAAGAGGATGCTCTCTGTGGTGGGCTCGGTAGAGAAGACGTCAATGGCGGCGCCGGCTATTCTTCCTTCCTTCACCGCCTTAGCCAGGGCTTCCTCATCAATCAAGCCGCCCCGGGCGGTATTGATGATGCGGACATTCCGCTTGACCAGAGCCAGCTCCTTGGTGCCGATGAGCTTCCTGGTTGACTTGGTCAGCGGGATATGGAGGGTTATGAAATCCGATTCCTTGAGCAACTGCTTCAGGGGCACTGACTCTGCCTGGAGATTATGGGCATGCTCGGTGGAGACAAAGGGGTCGTAGGCGAGGAGTCTCATCTCCAGCCCCCGGGCGCGCCGGGCGACCTCCGAGCCGACATTGCCTAGCCCGATGATGCCCAGGGTCTTATCCCTTACCTCGGTGCCCATGAAGTCGCTCCGCCGCCAGGCACCGGACTTGAGCACGGCGTTGGCTCTTGGGATATGGCGGGCGAGGGCGAGCATGAGGGCGATGCTATGCTCGGCGGCGGAGATGGTGTTGCCGGTGGGGGCGTTGACGACGACGATACCCTGCCGGGTTGCCTCGTCCACATCAACGTTGTCTATGCCGACGCCAGCCCGGGCAATGACCTGCAGTTTCTTCCCCGCCCGGATTACCTCGGCGGTAACCTGTGTCTGGCTGCGCACCACCAGAGCCTCGTAGTCGCCAATTATGGGTATCAGCTCTTCAGGCTTCAAACCGGTCTTGACATCCACCTCGGCGCAGCCGCAGAGGATGTTTATTCCTTCTTCCGATATGGCGTCAGCAATCAGTACCTTCATCGCTAGCCACCCTTAAATCCAGCCTGCGGCAAAACTACCTTCAGCGTTGATATTACGGCATCAATCTCGGCATCGGTCACCCAGCCCAGGTGCCCGATACGGAATATTTTACCATCCAGCCTCTGCTGACCGCCAGCGAGCACAATCTTGTGCTCCTCCCTCATCAGCCTGACCAGCTTCTTGGTGTCCAGCCCGTCGGCGGCGGCGACGGCGGTGATTGTGTTGGAGGCGTGGCTTTCGTCGGCGAAAAGGGACAGCCCCAGTGATTTTATGCCGTCACGGGTTGCCTTGCCAAGCCGGGCATGGCGGGCGATGATGTTGGGCAAGCCCTCATCCACCATCATCTTCAGCGATACGAACAGGGCAAAGACGGCGGAAACAGCTGGCGTCCACGGCGTTTGCCCCCTCTCCAGGTAGCTCCTGGCTTTGCCGAAGTCCCAGTAGAAGCGGGGCATCCGGGCGGCTTTATGTGCCTTCCAGCCCTCCTCGTTTATGCTGACCATCGCCAGCCCCGGTGGTGCCATCCACCCCTTCTGGGAGCCGGTAACGGCGACATCTATATTCCAGTCGTCCACCGGGAGGTCGATTGAGCCCAGACTGCTGATGGCGTCCACCAGGAGCAGCTTGTCAAACCCCTTTATCACCTTGCTTAGCGCCTGCAGGTCGTTGGTGACGCCGGTGGAGGTCTCGTTGTGGGTGACCAGCACCGCCTTAATCCCCGGGTCTTTTTCTAGAGCCTGGCGCACGGCATCGGGGTCGGCGGCTTTGCCCCATTCAAAGCGGAGGGGGATAACTTCAGCCCCGAACTGCTCGGCAATGGCGGCAAAGCGCTCTCCGAATACACCGATGGATACCGAAAGCACCTTGTCCCCCGGGGAAAGGGCATTCACGATAACCGCCTCCAGGCCGCCGGTTCCGGCGCCGGTGAGGATGAAGAGGTCGTTCTTGGTCTGAAATAGTGTTTTCAGCTTGTCGGTTACATCATTCAGGATTTGCTGAAATTCCGGCCCCCGGTGGTTTATCATCTGCCGGCTCATTACCTTCAGCACTTCATCAGGTAGCGGGGTTGGTCCGGGAATACGCAGGTTCTCCATAGCTCTCCTTCACTCCCTATCGGTATTAAACACCCGGGCAAAGCGGCGTTTGCCTACCTTGATAATACTGCCGCTCTTTATCGTGGCGGTGTTGCTTGATATCTTCTCGCCGTCTATGCTGACGCCTCCCTGGGCAATCAGCCGGTTCGCCTCGCTGCGGCTCTTCGCCTGACCGGTTTCTACAATTATACCGCTAATATCGTATGTAGCAATGTTACCCTTGACCTGGTATCTTTCGCCACTGGCGCTGGCAAAAGAAAGGCTAAACTCGGCTATTTCCTCTGGTGCCTCTCTCTTCTGGAAGACCCGGGCGAAGTGCGCCTCGGCTTCGCCGGCTGCCTTCTCGTCATATAGCTGGCGGATGAGCTCCCTTGCCAGGCGCTGCTTGAGCAGCATCGGGTTGACGGTATTATTATCCAGGTTTTCCCGGAGATTGTCCAGTTCCTCATCAGGGACGTCGGTCAAAAGCTCAAAGTAGTGCCGGATGAGGTCATCGCGGATGGACATCACCTTGCCGTATATCTCCTCGGGCGGCTCGGCAACGCCGATGTAGTTGCCCAGGCTCTTGCTCATCTTCTGGCTGCCATCTGTGCCGACAAGGAGCGGCGTCATGAAGCACTGCTGCGGCGGCTGCCCCATCATGGACTGGAGTTCCCTGCCTACCAGGAAGTTGAACTTCTGATCGTTACCGCCGAACTCAACATCAGCCTGAACCGCTACCGAGTCATACGCCTGGAGCAGGGGGTAGAGCAGCTCGGTCAGGGCGATAGGGCGTCCGGCGTTATAGCGGTTGCTGAAGTCCTCGCGAGCCAGGAACTGGGCGACGGTGAACTTGCTGGTGAGCTGGATAATATCGGAGAGGGCAAACTTGTCAAACCACTCGCTCTGCCACCTGACCTCCGTCTTTTCCTTATCGACCACCCGGAAGAACTGCTCCATATAGGTCTGGGCGTTAGCCAGCACCTGCTCCCGGGAGAGCATGGGGCGGGTGGCGGACATGCCGCTGGGGTCGCCGATACGGGCTGTCCAGTCGGCGACGATGAGGACAATCTGGTGCCCCAGCTCCTGGAACTGGCGCAGCTTCCGCAGGGTCACCATATGACCCAGGTGGATATCGGGGAAGCTGGGGTCAAAGCCCTCCTTCAGCCGCAGCTTCTTACCGGAGCGGAGGAGCTCCACCAGCTGTTCCTCCACTATAATCTCGGCAACGCCGCGCCGCAGCAGGTAATCTAAGCTGCTATCCATAGCTAGTTTCCACCCCGTGAGGTCAGTATCGTCCTGCCCTGCCTTATGTCCTCGGCTATTTGTTTTGCCAGCTCCTCGGCGGTATCAAACTGCCGGTCGCTGCGGAGGTGCTCTATAACGTCAACCTTGAGCTCCTGCCCGTAGAGGTCGCCCTGGTAATCAAGGAGATAGACCTCAATGGCATGCTGGTCGCTGCCAAAGGTAGGGCGCTGGCCAATGTAGGTCATTGACGCATGGGCGTCCTCCCCGATATGTGCCCAGCTAGCGTAGACACCGTCTGCCGGCAGGGCTTGCTCCTGGTCCAGCTCCAGGTTGGCGGTGGGGAAACCCAGCTCTACGCCCCGGTGCGCCCCGGTGATAACCCGCCCGCCCACGCTGAAGTAGCGGCCGGTAATGCGGTGCACCCTTCCCATGTCACCGCCGGCGAGGGCACTCCGGACAGCGGTGCTGCTCGCTGTTTCCCCGTTTATCATTACCGGGGGGACGACAACTACCCTGAAGTTCATTTCCTGCCCCAGTGCCGGCAGGGTGCCCGTGTTGCCCTCTCTATTTTTACCCAGGGCAAAATCGGGACCGACCACCAGTGCCTGCATTTTCAGGTACTTCTGTAGCAGGGTGATAAACTGGCGGGCGCTTAAATTCGCCAGCTCAGGGGTAAAGGATAGGGCAATGATTTCGTCAACGCCCTCATCTTTGATAAGCTTTATTCTTTGGGCAAGTGTTGTCAGGTATGACATCCTGGTCCGGGGTGATAGTATCTCCTGGGG
>CAZFCV010000055.1:0-7535 GCA_964517985.1 uncultured Dehalococcoidales bacterium
CCTGCCCGGCATTCCAGTCAGAGGCTTCCCGGCCGCACAGGATGAGGTCGTAGTCACCTGTCTTCTTGATAGCCATTGCCAGGGCGTAAGCCGTCGCCCAGCTATCACCGTCGGCGAATGCCTCATCCTCAAGCAGGACAAGCTCATCAGCCCCCATGGACAGCGGTTTTTTAACCACGTCCCGGAGCTGGTTGGTGCCCAGGCTGATAGCCGTTATCTTGCCGCCGGCGGCATCCTTGATTTTCAGCGCCGCCTCAACGGCGAATTCAGCATAGGGGTCAAGGACCGGGGATATACCGGATGGCGGCACTACCTTATGGGTATCGGCATCAATCTTGAAGCTGGATGGCGGTGCCTCCGGATCAATCACCTGCTTGACACAGACAATCATGTTTACCATAATTATTCTCCTAGTTTGCTTGCTTGGGCATAGGGGAAGCCAGTAGTTAATTTAACATTATGGGTATCTTTGTGTCAAGCTAAGAGGGCGGGCTCTTTATCCGGCTCGCCTCAGGCTCACTACCCGCTCTATGCCGCTCAAGTCCGGGGCGGTCTCTATAATGGCACCGGGGAAAAGGCTGTGCAGGAGGCTGGTTACGGCTGTCTTCTGCCCCTGCCCGATTTCCAGCAGCAGGTGACCGGTGGGCTGGAGACGGCTGGCTAGCTGCTGGCATAGTTCGCCTATCCTTTCCAGCCCGTCGCTGCCGCCATCCAGGGCTAGCCGTGGTTCATAATCCGCTGCTGGCAGGTCATCCTCCCTGACATAGGGCAGGTTGGCGATGGCAAGGTCAACCGCTTCTGGCAGCGGGGCAAGCATGTTGCCGTGAAGGAGATATACCCGGTCAGCCACCCCGTGCTTCCGGCAGTTGCCGGCGGCGACCTCAAGGGCACCGGTGGAGATATCGGTGGCGTATATTTTAGCCTGCGGCAGGTTCAGCGCCAGGGAGACGGCGATGGCACCGCAGCCGGTGCCGATATCGGCGATGGTGGTGGTGGTGCCGGTCGTCGCCAGCTGGATTGCTTTTTCCACCAGCATCTCGGTCTCCGGTCGCGGGATTAAGACACGGCGGTCAACATAGAAGCTGAGCCCGTAGAACTCGCGGTTACCGGTGATGTAGGCGGCAGGCTCACCGTCCCGGCGGCGGCTGACCAGCTGCCAGAAGGTCTCCTCCTGCTCCGGGCTCAGTCTGTGTTCCAGATCCAGGTAGAGCTGCACCCGGCTTACCTTCAGGGTATGCCTTAGCAGCAGCTCGCACTCCAGGGGGGCATCCTCAATGCCGTTGTCGGCAAGGGATTTTCTTGCCTGGCTTAGCGCCTCTTTGCCGGTCATGCCAGTTGCTCGGCTAGCTGTTTTGCCTGGTTGCTGGTAGCCAGGGTATCAATAAGCTCGTCAAGGTCGCCATCAAGGATTCGGGGCAGGTTGTGCAGGGTGAGACCGATGCGGTGGTCGGTAAGCCTGTCCTGCGGGAAATTGTAGGTTCTTACCTTTTCGGCACGGTCACCGCTGCCAACCTGGGAGCGGCGCAGCTGGGTTAGCTCTGCCTCCTGCCGGCGCCGTTCCATATCCAGGAGGCGGGCGCGCAGCACGGACATCGCCTTTGTCCGGTTTCTCAGCTGGGAGCGCTCGTCCTGGCAGACGGTGACGATACCGGTGGGCAGGTGCGTGATGCGGACGGCGGTAGCGACCTTGTTGACATTCTGTCCCCCGGCTCCCCCGCTGTGGAAGATATCAATCTTCAGGTCCTCGGGGCTAACGTCCACCTCCACGTCCTCCGCCTCGGGCAGAACGGCGACGGTGGCGGTTGAGGTGTGAATCCTGCCCGAGGATTCGGTAACCGGCACCCGCTGCACGCGGTGCACCCCCCGCTCGTACTTCAGCCGGCTGAAGGCACCTCTGCCTTTTATCTCAAATATGATTTCCTTAAACCCGCCGATGCCGCTCTCGTTACTGTTAATGATGTCTACCGTCCAGCCTTTGGACTGGGCATAGCGGCTGTAGAGCCGGAAGAGGTCGGCGGCAAAAAGCCCCGCCTCATCACCCCCCGCCCCGGCACGGATTTCCACAATGATGTCCCGCTTGTCGTTGGCATCCCTGGGCAGCAGGGCGAGCTTGAGCTCCTGGAGGAGCTGCTCCTGGCGTGACTCCAGGCTCTCTATCTCCTGCTTGACCAGTGCCGCCATGTCTTCATCCGGGCTGTCGCCGAGCATCGCCCTCGTCTCCTCCAGTGACCGGGTGGTTGCCTTGTAATCACGGTACATGGTGACCAGCCCTTCAATACTGGCTCTCTCCTGAGCCAGTTTTTGAAGCTGCTGGAGGTCAGCAGCCGCCTCGGGTGAGGCTATCTGCCTCTCCAGTTCCTGGTAGTGCCTTTCTATTTCTTCCAGTCGTTCCAGCATGGCTCTGTCCTGCCGGTGATATTATACCATAGCCAGTCTCGGGGGGCATGGGGCGCGGGCTGCCCTTCTTCCCGGCTTAGCTGCCCCTGCCATCTTTGAAGGCAAAGGCGCCGGTGGGGCAGGTAAGGACGCACTCGCCGCACTGCTGGCACCGGGATTTGCCAACGGGCTCATCACCGAAGGTGGTAACCACCCTCCGGAAGCCGCGGTGGGCGAAGCCGAGGACGCTGACGCCGAGTTGCTGCCGGCAGACCCACAGGCACCGCCCGCAGAGGACGCACTTGTTGGGGTTGAAGATAAACAGGGGGCTGCTATCGTCTACGGGGAGCTCCGGCACCAGCTTCTTCAAGCGTTTTGATTTAAGCCGGACATTGAGGTGACGGGCTATCCGGTGCAGCTCGCAACCGCCCTTTCTGGGGCAGCGGGCGCACTCCACCGGGTGGGAAGCCATGAGCAGGGCAAAGGCACTGCGGGCAAGCCTTAGTGCCCCCTCCCCACTGGTATTTACCACCATGCCCCCGGCGACCGTCTCGGTGCAGGCGGTAACCGGGTATTCCCTGCCGGCGACCTCAACGAAGCACAGGCGGCAGGCGGCGGCTGGCTCCGGATTGTCCCGGAGGGTGCACAGATTGGGGATGTAGATGCCGTTTTCCAGCGCTGCCCAGAGGAGCTTTTCTCCCTCGGGGGCGGTTATTTTCTTGCCGTCAATGGTTAAAGATATCGTCTTCATGGCTTACTCCGGCACCTGGCTCGGCGGGGATAGCTTCACTATGGCGTTGTACTGGGGAGGGCAGGCGGCAAGGCAGGTGTTGCACTTGACGCACTTTTCCTGGTCAATGACCTTGATTCTCTTCTTGTTGGGGGCTATTGCCTCCACGGTGCAGGTGCCGATACAGGCGTCGCAGGAGCGCTCGCACTTCTCGGGGAGGATGTAGTAGGTGATGAGGTTGGGGCACATCAGCGCCGGGCAGCGCCCCTCCCGGATATGAGCCTCATACTCATCCCGGAAGTAGCGCAGGGTGGTCAGCACCGGGTTGGGGGCGGTCTGCCCCAGGCCGCAGAGCGAGCCCGCCTTTATCTCCCCGGCGAGCTCGCCGAGTATGTCAGGGTATTCCTCTTTCCCTTCCCCCCGGGCAATGTCATCCAGCATCTCCAGCATCTGCTTTGTCCCCAGGCGGCAGAAGGTGCACAGACCGCAGGACTCCCGCTGGGTGAACTCCAGGAAGTAGCGGGCTATCTCCACCATGCAGTCGTCCTCATCAAGGACTACCATCCCCCCGGAGCCCATCATTGCCCCGGCATCGGTGAGGGAGTCAAAGTCAATGGGCAAATCCAGGGCAGACTCGGGCAGGCAGCCGCCGGAGGGTCCCCCAATCTGGACCGCCTTGAAGCGCTTGCCGCCGGGTATGCCACTGCCGACGTCAAAGATGACCTGGCGCAGGGTGGTGCCCATGGGCACCTCAACCAGCCCGGTGTTGACCACCTTGCCGGCAAGGGCAAAGACGGCTGTTCCCTTGCTCTCCCCGGTACCCATGCCCCTGAACCAGCCCGCCCCGTTACTGATTATCCGGGGGACGAAGGCAAACGTCTTTACATTATTTACTATGGTTGGCTTGCCGAACAGACCCTGTGTTGCCATGCGGGGAGGGCGGGGGCGGGGGGTGCCCGGCTTTCCCTCTATGGAAGCGACCATTGCCGTTGCCTCACCACAGACAAAAGCCCCCGAGCCGGCAAACAGCCTGATATCAAAGCTGGAACCGCTGCCCAGGATATTCCTGCCCAGCAGGTTGAGCCTCTTTGCCTGGCGCAGGGCGGTCTGGATGCGCTCCACGGCAAGGGGGTACTCGGCGCGGACGTAGATGTAGCCATACCGGGCGCCGACAGCACGGGCGGCGATGAGCATCCCCTCTATCACCGAGTGGGGGTCGCTCTCCAGGATTGCCCGGTCCATGAAGGCGCCGGGGTCGCCCTCATCGCCGTTGCAGATTATATACTTCGGTCTGCCCGGGGCATTGCGGCATGTTTCCCACTTCCGCCCGGTGGGGAAGCCGGCGCCGCCCCTCCCCCTCAACCCCGAGGCCATGACCTCGCCGAGCACCTCATCCGGCGTCATCTGGAGGGCTTTCACCAGGGCGGCATAGCCGCCGCCGGCGATATAGTGGTCTATCTCCGTGGGGTCAATGTGGCCGCAGTTCTTCAGGACGACCTTTTTCTCGTAGCTGGCTCTGGGGAAATCGGCAAGGCTGGGGACAAGGTCATTCCTCTCCAGGGCACCGAGGATGAACTCAAGGCAGGGGTCATCACCGAGGAGGAACTCCCGGACAAGCCTCTCGGCGCTCACCGGATTTATGTGCCCGTAGCCGATGGGGGGGTATCCCGGCTTGCTTATAATTACTATCGGCTCGGCGTAGCAGTGCCCCATGCAGCCGACCTCTATTACCGGGCAGTCCAGGTTGTGCTTTTTAACCGCCCTCCGCAGCGCCCGCAGCACCTCAAGGGCACCGGCGGCTCGCCCGCAGGTGGCGGCACCGACCATGATGACCGGCTTGCCGCTATTCCAGAGCTCCTGCCAGCGTGCCCGGGCGCGGCTCTCTATCCCGGCAAAGACATCATTTATTGACTTTTCCGCTGTCTTCACGGCTCTTCTTTTCCCGCTCCTGCTGGAAGGAGAGTAATATGCCATCAACCCTGGTCGGCTCAACGTTAGCCTGGGGCTTGTCATCAACCACGGTTACCGGTGCCATGGTGCAGCAGCCGACGCAGGCGACGGTATCCAGGTCAAACTCGCCGTCAGGGGTAGTCTCGCCCTGCCCGACACACAGCCGCCTCTTCCAGGCATCCAGGGTGATATAGCCCCCCTTCATGTGGCAGGCAGTCCCCAGGCAGACCCTTACTGAATGCCTGCCCGGGGGGGTGAGGCGGAACTGGTTGTAGAAGGTAACCACGCTATAGACATCCATGTCCGCTATATTGAGAAAGCGGGCAATCTCAAGCATGGCTTCCCGGGGGAGGTAGCCAAGCCTGCCCTGAACCTCCTGCAGGATGGGGATGAGGTTTTCCCTTTTCTGGCCGAACCTTCTCAGGACTTGCTCTGTTTGCTGTCTTGTTTCCGCCTGTTCTTCGCCCATAATGTTTTCTATAGGGTCACCAGCCTGATTGCCCGGGATGGGCAGGCACGGACACAGTCACCGCAGCCCTGGCAGAGGGACGGGTCGGGCATGGGTATCTCGTAGTGAGCCTCCTGCTGGAGCAGCTTGCGGGGGCATGCCAGCGCGGCGGCACAGACGCCGCTCGGGCAATTCTCGGGGAAGCACTTATTGAAGTCTACCAGCGCCGCCTTCATCGCCATCAGTTGCCTCCCCTCACCTTCGGCTGGCACCCGGGGCAGTAGCCCTCCAGGCATAGCTCAGCCCTGGTTATGTTGAAATCATGTCGGCGCTGCACCTCATCCAGCAGCTTGCCGATAAGGGGGCTCTCAAAGTCGGTCACCCGGCCACAGCCCCGGCATACCAGATGCTGGTGCTCGGTCGGTTGCTTTATCTCGTAATAACAGCGTGTCTGCCCCAGACGCCTCTCATCCACCAGCCCCAGCTCCTTGAACAGGTGCAGGGTCCGGTATACCGTAGCCAGGCTGATGGACAGGTCCTCACTGCTGGCACGCCGGTAGAGCTCCTTGGCGTCTATGTGCCCGCCGGCATCCAGAATCAGCTTCAAAAGCAGTGAGCGCTGGGCGGTTACGGGGTGACCGTGTATCTCGTGGGGGGTGTTGCAAATGTTTCTCATTCTCATAGAGATTCTAGCAGACCCGGTTTGACCTGTCAAGTAGGGCGGGCGGTGTTGACCAAGCCCCTCTCCGGCTTGACGCCGGCAACGGCGGGGCGCTATGCTATAAACCTGGAGGATAGATGAGCAAACTTATAGACAGATTAAAAAAGGCATCGCCGGTGGCGTCTACGCCGATGGGGTTCCGGGCAGCGCCCGCCGCCCCACCGCCGCCGAAGATGCTGCTGATTGCCAGTCTGGCTCAGGCTGATTTTGATGGTGCTGCTGACCGCATGGCGGGGGCTGATGCCGGGCTGATACCGGTCTTTAAATTAGCCTCAGGGGCGAAAGCTATCAGGGAGGTTTCCCGGGCGGTGCCGGGTATCCCCTGGGGCGGGTGGCTGAAGGCTCCCGGCATTGCGGAGATAACCCCGCTGGTGGAGGCGGGCGGTGATTACGTGGTCTTCCCGGCGGCGGGTGCGGTCCTGCCCGCCCCCCAGGGCGAGGCGCCGGGCAGGATACTGGAGGTAGATATATCGCTTGATGAGGGGCTGTTGCGTGCCGTTGACCGCTTGCCGGTTGACGCCGTGCTGAGCGGTGGTGAGCCGCCGGAGGGGGACTTTCTTACCTGGCACCACCTCATGCGCCTCCAGCGCTGTGCTGGCTTGCTCAGCAAACCACTGCTGGCTCCTGTCCCTTCCGGGGTGTCGGCAGCCCAGCTTCAGATACTTCTGGATGCCGGGGTGGATGGCGTGGTGGTGGCGGTTGAGCCCGGGCAGCCAGCGGGGAGACTGGAGGAGCTGCGCCAGGCGATTGCTGGCTTGAGCCTGCCGTCACCGCATCAGCGGAAGCCGGCGGCACTACTGCCTCACATCGGTGGTGATGTGGAGGAGGCAGCCGAGGAGCCAGAGGAAGACTAGATTCCGCCAGCCGGGCGGGCTACTTTGTCACCAGCTTCTTTATCAGGGCGAGTTCATCCCGAACCAGCCGTGACATGAGGAAGTTCCTGGTTATGATTCCCTGCCCCTCCTGCCCCAGGCTCCTGGCGAGTGCCGGGTTCTGGAGGAGGTAGATTATCTTCTCGGCGCACTCCTCCACGCTGTCCACGAGGTAGTTGCTGAGCCCGTCTGCCATCTGCATCGGGATGCCGCCGGCATTACCCGCCACGACCATAGTCCCCTTCCACAGAGCCTCAGATACCACCAGCCCAAAGCCTTCCCTGATTGACTTCTGGACGATGAGGTCACTGGCTCTCTGGAAGGCGTTGACCTCCATATTGCCCACACCGGTCAGGTTGGAATAGACGAATATGTCATCATCCTTGATTGCCTCGGCGCTGATGGCGGCGTGCATGTCCCATGACTCCGGGTCATCCT
>CAZFCV010000056.1:0-7523 GCA_964517985.1 uncultured Dehalococcoidales bacterium
CGGCGGGTATCGGGCTGAGCAGCCGGCCGCAGTCAGAGGCGATGGTGAAATCGGTAACGGCTATCTTCCCCGTCTCCATGTCCACCCCCACCCGGGCGGAGTGGGCGGTGAAGCTGTAGGAGGTGCCGCCGTTGCCGGTGCCGGTGCTGAGGTCCAGGGACTCCAGCCCGTAGCTGGAGTAGCCGTTGCCGATAATAACCGCCCCCGTCCCCGAGTAGCAGGCAGCCCTGGCGAGCCGGTTAAAGGGCATCCTTTTCTCCGGGTCGGCGGTAACGAAAGCCATCCCCTCCCTGATTTCCACCTCCTCCGGTGCCACCTGCCAGGTTTTAGCCGCCGCCTCCCGGAGCTGTCTCTTCGCCTCACGGGCGGCTTTCTGGGTCGCCTGCCCGGCGAGGATGGTCACCCGGCTGCCATAGCTGCCGGGGTCAACCGGGGTATAGGCGCTATCCACCCTCTTGATATCCACGTCCTCCAGCCTTATCCCCAGCTCCTCGGCGGCAATCATGCACAGCACCGTGTCCGAGCCCTGTCCGCAGTCGGTAGCCCCGGTGATAAGATTGACCGTGCCGTCCTCGCAGACCCGGACAATGGCGGCACATGACTGGTGCCCCATCTGCCGTGCCCCGCCGAGGTAGGAGCTGCCGGAGATTCCCACCCCCCAGGAGATGTCCCCCTCCCTTTTCGGCGTCTTATTCCGGTCACGCCACAGCGGGTCGCTGGCGACCTCGCGGATAGCCTGTTTCAGCCCGCACGTCTTCACCGTTAGCTGGTTGACCGTTTCGTAGGCGGTGCCCGGCTCCGGGTTGTCAATGGCGTTGCGCAGCCTCATCTCCACCGGGTCTATCCCCAGCTCCCCGGCGAGCATCTCCATCTGGATTTCAGCGGCGAAGCGGGTGTGGGTAACGCCGTGCCCCCTCATGGCGGCGCCAATCGGGTTGTTGGTGAAGACCCGGAAGGCATCGTACCGGTAGTTGGGCAGCTTGTAGGGCAGGGTGGTGGCAAACCCGGCGAGGTACATGCTCAAGGGCCCGATGGCGGTATAGCCCCCGCCGTCGGCGATGACCCGGTGGTGAATGGCGGTCAGTGTCCCGTCCTTCTTCACCCCCATCTTGCTGTCGACAATCATGTTGTGGCGGCGCCGGCTGGTAACCAGCTCCTCCTCCATGCTTTCAACGTACTTGACCGGCTTCCCGGTGAGCCTGGAGAGTAGGACGGCGCAGAAATCGCCGGCGAGGGAATCGTTCTTTGTTCCGCCGAAGCCGCCGCCGATGAAGGGCTGAATGACCCGAACCCGGCTTAAGGGTAGTTTGAAGCAGGCGGCAAGGTGCCGGTAGTGGAAGTAGGGGCTCTGCTTCGCCGCCCAGACGGTGATGTACCCGGTGGGGTCGTAGTAGGCGACAATAGCCGGCGGTTCCAGATAGCCGTGTGTCGCCCTTGAGGTCTGGAACCGGTCATCGCGGACAATATCGGACTCGGCGAAAGCCTTCTCCACATCGCCGAAGTCCCAGTGGTACTCCACGCTGATGTTGTTCTTTACATAATCATGGACAGCCGGGGCGCCTTCCCGCATTGCCGCCTCGGGGTCAAAGATGCCCGGCAGCTCTTCGTAGTCAACCGTGATAAGCCCTGCCGCCGCCTCGGCGGTGTCCTCATCAACGGCGGCGACCCCCGCCACGGCTTCCGCCATATAGCGCACCTTGTCCACCGCCAGGGGGGGCTCGTCCCTGGTGGCGGGCATCCAGCCCCACGTCCAGCCGCCGAAGTCCCGGCCGGTGACCACCGCCTTGACCCCGGGGAGCCGCTCCGCCCGGCGGGTGTCAATATTGAGGATACGGGCATGGGGATAGGGGCTGCGGAGCACCTTGCACCACAGCATGCCGGGCATTGAGTAGTCGGCGGCGTACTTTGCCTGACCGGTGACCTTTTCCCGGGCATCCACCCGGGGCATTCGCTTGCCGATAACGGAGAACTGTGCCATGGCTATTCCCCCCCCATATTTTCGGCGGCTGCCTTTATGGACTCAATAATCTTGGCGTAGCCGGTGCAGCGGCACAGGTTGCCAGCAATCCCCCTCTTTATCTCATCATCGTTGGGGTTCGGCTTCTCCTCCAGCAGGGCTTTGGCTGATATTATCATCCCCGGGGTGCAGAAGCCGCACTGGAGACCGCCGTGGTCAACGAATGCCTGCTGGATGGGGTGCAGCTCTTCCCCGTCCGCTAGCCCCTCGATGGTCGTGATTGACTTACCGTCCGCCTCAGCCGCCAGCACCAGACAGGCGTTCACCGTCTTCCCGTCCATGATAACGGTGCATGCCCCGCACTCGCCGATGCCGCAGCCGTTCTTGCTTCCGGTCAGCGCCAGGTCTTCCCGGATGACCTCCAGAAGGGTGCGCCACGGCGGGATGGAAAGCGGGACGGTCTTTCCGTTTACGGTAAGCGTTATCTCTTTCACCCTGCCTCCTTACCCGCCGGATATAGCCTGCTTGATTGCCCGCCGGACCAGAACCCGGACCATCTCCGTTCGGTACTCCGCCGAAGCCCGGTGGTCGCTGATGGGGCGGCACTCCCGGGCGGCAGTCCGGGCGGCGCTGTCTATCACCTCGTCACTGAGCCTCTGCCCGCTGATGATAGCCTCCGCCTTTCTAGCCCGGAGGGGGGTCGGGCTAACCGCACCGAGGGCTATTCGTATGTCCCGGCAGGTTCCGTTCTCGGCGGTAACCACGGCGGCAACGCCAACAATAGCCAGATCCATGGCTCGGCGTGGTGACAGCTTGAGGTAGCTCCCCCGGCTCTCCGGCGGCAGGTTGGGCACCTGGATTTCAGCGAGGAGCTCGTCCTCCGCCAGAGCGGTCTGCCCCGGGCCGGTGAAGAAGTCCTCGATACTGACCACCCGTTCCCCCTTCTCGCTGACCAGCCTCAGCCTTGCCTCCAGGGCAAGCAGCGGGGGGGCGGTATCGGCGGAGGGGACGGCGTTGCAGATGTTACCGGCGATGGTGCCCCGGTTGCGTACCGAAACGGAAGCCATGCTCTCCGCCGCCCGGGATAGCACGCCGAACCTCTCCCTGACTACCGGTGAGGTCTCCACGGCGTGGATGGTGACCAGGGGCCCCAGGCGGAGCCCGCTCGGCTCGTCATGGTTGATGTAGTCCAGTCCGGGTATCCTTTTAAGGTCAATTATGTACTCCGGAGCCCTGATTTCCCGCCGCTTCAGCTTGGGGACAATATCGGTGCCCCCGGCGATTACCCTTGCCTGCCCCCGGTAGCGGGCAAGCAATGACAGGGCTTCCGTCATTGTTCCGGGGGCAAGGTAGTCAAACCGGGGCAGCCTCCGGTAGAATGTTACCACTGCTGGCACCTCTTCGTTGTCTTTTCGGGACGGGCTTTAGGTCTCCGCAATTCTACCACACCGCCGTGTAGTGATGCCAAGCGCTGGAAGGACAGGGTTTCTATAATGCAGAAAGCCCTGATTTCTCAGGGCTTCTTATATCCCCCGTAGCGGCGTCTCTACACCCGGTTTGTCATTCCGGTCAGGTGGTTGAGGCTCTCGTCCTCTTTTATCGAACGGAGGCGGGCTTTAACCAGAGCGATAATCTCCGCCGGATTGAAGGGTTTGGTGATATACTGCTCCGCTCCCGCGGCTGCGGCGGCGGCACGGTGCTCGCTATCGCCCCGGGCGCTGATAATTATCACCGGGATGTGAGCGGTCGGCGGCGCCTCCTTCAGCTGCCGGCAGACCGCAATCCCGTCCATGTCGGGGAGGATAATATCAAGGAGAACCAGGTCTGGCTTCTCCTGGGAAGCCCTGGTCAGGGCTTCGGTCCCATCCTGAGCTGAGATGACGTTAAAACCGGCGTGTGCCAGGTTTACCCCCAGTATCTGGATTACCCCCGGGTCATCATCAACCACCAGGACCTTGCCTCCCCTCCGTCTTGATGCTTGAGTTCCCATAACAGCCTCCTCTGCTGTTTCTCTTCCCGTTGGCTGCTTGCTGAAGGGCAAGTAGCCAACGTGCCTTATCCTACCTTTTCCTTCCCTCTCCTAGCATAGGGCATTTTTGTTAAAACAGCGTCAGAACTCAGTTAGAAAAGGGTTAGAGTTTGCCCTCTGGCAAATGCCCGCATCTTCCCCGCAGAGCCTTAATTTCCGTAACCTCTCCGGACACTTGACGGGATACGTTCGGTTATATTAAAGTCCGGTGAGTCACTGTGAGCGAACAGGCGTTATTTAACTACCTACTTTTAGGCTCTTTAGCATCGGCAGCAGCAGTATTTATCTTGCTGTTCTTCCTGGTTGCCCCTTATGGCCGTCACGCCCGGGCAGGATGGGGGCCCGCCGTCAGCAACCGGTTAGGGTGGCTATTGATGGAGGCGGCGGCGCCGCTGGTGTTCGTTGCCTGTTTCTTTCTGCGGGATAACCCGGCAAGCCTGACCACGATTGTGTTTCTTATTATGTGGGAAGCACACTACATTCACCGTGCCTTTATTTACCCCTTTGGTCTGCGTAACCAGAGCAAGCGAATGCCGTTGCTCATTATAGGGCTGGCGTTTCTCTATAACGTGGTGAATGGCTATCTCAATGGCCGCTATATTTTCACATTCTCCGGTGGCTACCCGATAGAGTGGCTCGGCGATATCCGGTTTGTAATCGGCTTTGGCTTATTTGTCGCTGGTTTTGTCATCAACCGCCAGTCTGACCGGGTACTGCGCAATCTCCGTAGCCCGGGTGAATCCGGCTACAGGATACCGTTGGGCAGGCTTTACCGGTGGATATCCTGCCCAAATTACCTGGGCGAGATAACAACCTGGGTAGGCTGGGCGATAGCAACCTGGTCGCTGCCCGGGCTTGCTTTTGCCCTCTGGACTATTGCTAACCTGGCACCCCGGGCACGGGCTCATCATACGTGGTACCACCAGGAGTTTGATGATTATCCCCGGAAGAGAAAGGCACTGGTGCCGGGGATATGGTAGTAAGTATTGCCGGAAGCTCAGGATGAATTTGAGCCGGCTAAGGCTGGAGCGTATAATAGGGTGGGAATACCAGGAAAGGCAGGGTGTGGATGGAGTTTCTTGAGATTGACGAGGGCGCGGGCTACATCGGCTACCGTGATGCCCTGGCTCTTGTCTACTCAAATGTTCAACCGGTTGGGATTGAGGGAGTAGCCGTTGATTTAGGTGTTGGGCGCACCGTGGCGGAAGACCTGGTGGCGCTGGTGAATAACCCCTCGGTCGATGTCTCTCTCAAGGATGGTTTTGCCGTCAGGTCGGTGGATGTGGTAGGAGCCTCGCGGGAGCAGCCGGCTTGCCTTCGGGTGATTGGCTCTGTCTTCGCCGGCGCTCATTTTGAGGGAGAGGTCTTGCCCGGCACTGCCGTCAGGCTCTGTTCCGGCTCGCCGCTCCCGGCGGGGGCTGATGCCGTCGTTGCCGGCGAGTTCTGCGAGGAAGCCCCGGGGCAGGTCTATGTCCGGGCGGATGCCGGGAACGGGAGAAATGTGCTCCGTGCCGGTGAGGACATCAAGTCCGGGGCAGTTATTGCCGAAAAGGGCAGGGTGCTCCTGCCCGGCTGCCTGGGGCTGATAGCAGCGGCGGGAATCCACACTGTCAGGGTCTACCGCAAACCAAGGGTTACCCTCATTGCCGTGGGCGATGAGATAGTAGCCCCCGGCGGGCACCTCCGCCCCGGGCAGCTCTATGCCAGCAATGTTGTCACCATAGCCAGCTGGCTGGCTGCCTTTGGCGTCCCGTATGATACCGCCGTGGTGGGGGATAGCCGGGACGCCATCCGGCGGGAGCTGGTGGAGTGCCTGCCCGAGGCAGACGTCATTCTCACCAGCGGTGGCGCCTGGGGCAGTGAGCGTGACCTTGTTGTGGGCACGCTTGACGAACTTGGCTGGGAAAAGCTATTTCACCATGTTCGTATGGGACCGGGCAAGGCGCTCGCCTTCGGGATTTGCCGGGAGAAGCCGGTGTTTTGCCTGCCCGGCGGTCCGGCGAGCAATGAGATGGCTTTCCTGCAGCTCGCCCTTCCCGGCATACTGCGCATGGGCGGGCACGGGAGCCATCCCCTCCAGACCGTCCCGGCTCGGCTTACCGAGGGGGTGGAGAGCCGCCATCGGGCGTGGACCGAGTTCCGGGACGCCACCCTTTCCTGCGATGCGGCGGGGAACTATCTGGTGACGCCATACCACAATAGGAGCCGCCTGCAGGCGATAGCCAGCGCCACCGGGCTTATCTGTATCCCGGAGGGTGTGGCGCGCCTTTCCGGTGGGGAGGTGGTCGCCGTTCAGGTTCTGGTGCCCGCTTTTGGCGGTCTGGCGGTTGCCGGCTAGTGCCCGAAGGGGCAGAAGTGGGGCAAGCCGAGCAGCCGGGCGGCTCCGGATATGGTGACACCGTAGAAGAGCACCGGCTTGGCGATGCGGAACTGGTCAATGGTGTTGTTTACTATGGTGGTGCCGGTTACCACGGCGATATCACACCATTTGAGGTTTTCCGCTGTCCTCTCCGGTCCGTGAATGGAAACCCCGAATTTTTCCGTGCCGATATTGGCTTTGTCCAGGTCGGTGGCTCTTATCTCAAAGCTCCGGGCTAATGCCTCAACCATTCTGGGCTGGAAGCCGACCATGGCTATTCTGGGGTGACCGTGGTTTTCCGCTATGTATTTTACCAGTTCCTGGCTGCACTGCCGGGGCTCGTTATCCCGGCAATGCGTCGTCCTGGTTATCATGCCGAGGTAGTTCATCACGGCATTAAGGCTGGAGATGAATATGGCTCTGCGGAAGTTATTGGTTAGCTCCATGGTGGCAATATCGGCGAGCCGTCCCCGGAAGTTACCGTGCATGTCGGTGAATGCCTGCCCCGGATAGCCCCGGAACTCAGCCTGCATCATGCGCTCCTTGCCGGTCACCAGCGGGTAGTCCCGGTCCTCCGGGTTGCCGATAGCTTCCTCCACGGAAAGTGGCGCCGCCTGGATTACCACCTCATCCGGGTCAAGTTTGTTCTCTCTTATGAGCCGGCGGAATTCCTCTCTGATGGTGTCGTAAAGCCCCTTTTCCATAGAGCCTCTTCCCTCTCCGCTGCTGTGGCGGGGTATTTGCCCCTATCTTTTCGTTTATGCCTGTCCTAGATTACTACTACCGGTGAGGGAAAATCAAGGGAACCGGGGTGGTCTGGGGGCAGCTTTTTGAATAACAGGTATAGCACGTGCTATACTGCTTGCAAAAGGATTTGATGCTGATATGACCAAAGGAAATAAGCGACGTTTAATAGCAATCGTATTTCTGGCTGTAGTTTTCCTGCTTGCGCTCTCGGTCAGCTGTAAAACCTTTGAAGGGGAATTGCCTTTAGTGAGTAAAAGGGCGTACGTCGGCGAGACAGGACTGCCAATGGTTGTCGGAGAGGTCAAGAATACCGGGAGTTCCAGCGTAAAAGATATCCTGATTACCGTCAGTTTCTACTGTTCCAGTGGCAAGCTAATCGGGGAAAAGTACGAGGTTCCGGCTGTTGCCTCTAGATACGCCGAGATTGAAAT
>CAZFCV010000057.1:0-7504 GCA_964517985.1 uncultured Dehalococcoidales bacterium
CTCTCCAAGCATGCCTGGGCTTACCGCCAGCTCTCCCTCCTTCTGCGCCGTCCGCCGGGGCGGGAGGCGTACCCCGGGGATGTATTTTATCTGCACAGCCGCTTGCTGGAGAGGGCGGCGAAATACGCCCCGGAGTATGGTGGCGGCTCGCTTACTGCCTTACCCATTATTGAAACGCAGGCGGGGGATGTCTCGGCTTACATCCCGACCAATGTTATCTCCATCACGGATGGTCAGATTTATCTGGAAACAGACCTGTTTAACGCCGGTCAGAGGCCGGCACTGAATGTGGGTTTGTCGGTATCCCGTGTCGGGAGCAAGGCGCAGACCAGGGCAATGAAGCAGGTAGCCGGTATGCTCCGGCTGGAGCTGGCTCAGTTCCGGGAGCTGGCTGCCTTTGCCCAGTTCGGCACCGCCGAGCTGGATAAGGCAACGAGGCTACAGCTGGAACGGGGGCAGCGGATTACCGAAATCTTGAAGCAGCTCCAGTATGTCCCCATGCCCCTGGAGAAGCAGGTCATGATTCTCTATGCCGCCATTAATGGCTATGTTGATGACGTACCCCTGGATAGGGTTACCACTTTTGAGGCTGATTTCCACCGCTTTATGGAGGCAAATCACCCGGGGCTTGGCGAGTCTATTGCCCGGGAAAGGGAAATTAGCCCTGAGACCGAGGAAAAGCTAAAGGCAGCCATAGATGAGTTCAAGCAGGGCATGAAATTTTAAAGGGGTTTTAGAGATTGGCTGATATTCGTCTAATTCGCCGCCGCATCCGCGGTGTTCAGAGCATAGCCAAGATTACCCGGGCTATGGAGATGATTGCCACCTCCAAGATGAGGCGGGCACAGGAGCGCGGCGTGGCGGGGCGCCCCTATTCGGAGAAGATACATCAGGTAATCGCCGACCTGGCGGCTTTGCCCCATGCCGAGGATGCGCTGCACCCGCTCCTGCAGTGCCGGCCGGTGAGTAAAATCGCCATTGTCCACATCACCCCCGACCGCGGTCTGTGCGGGGGCTTAAATGCCAGCATCAACCGGAAGACAGCCGGCTTTATCGTGGAGCAGACGGCGCCGGTTACCCTTGTTACCGTTGGTCGCAAGGGGCTGGACTTCATGAGACGCTACCGCCGGGATGTCCGCGCCGAGTTCACCAACCTCGGCGACCACCCCAGCCTGCTTGATACCCTGCCGATATCCCGGGTTATTATTGATGACTATACCAATGGCGAGGTGGACCTGGTCTATCTGGCTTATGCCCGGTTTGTTTCCACCATGGTGCAGAAGCCGGTCCTGGAGCAGGTATTGCCCGTTGAGCCGGCGGTCATCCCCCAGGCGCAGAATGTGGAGTATATCTATGAGCCAGAGCCAGGGGTGGTGCTGGGGGGGCTTTTGCCCCGGTTTGTTGAGATGCAGGTGTATCATGCTATTCTGGAGTCTATCGCCAGCGAGCAATCAGCCAGAATGGTGGCGATGCGCAATGCTACCGATAGTGCCCGGGAGCTGGTTGACGACCTGACTCTCATGTACAACAAAGCTCGCCAGGAATCAATTACCAAGGAGCTTCTTGATATTACCGGCGGAGCGGCCGCTCTGGCTTAGATAGAGGAGGTTACTATGGCAAAGGGCAAGGTGGTGCAGGTAATCGGAACCGTGGTTGATGTTGAGTTTCCGCCTGATGAACTGCCGGCACTCTACAACACTATTGAGATTGCCGCAGACGGCGGCAAGGTGGTGCTTGAAACCCAGGAGCACATTGGTAATAACTGGGTCAGGTGCCTGTCGCTGTCGCCTACCGAGGGGATGGCGCGGGGTGCCGAGGCGATAGATACCGGGGTTGCCCTCAGCGTACCGGTGGGCAGAGCCACCCTGGGGCGCCTGTTTAACGTCCTGGGGGAGCCGCTGGACGAGCTTGGTGACGTAGAGACCAAGGAGCATTGGCCCATCCACCGCCCCCCGCCTTCACTACAGGAGCAGGCGACCTCTACCCAGATGCTGGAGACAGGTCTCAAGGTTATTGACCTGGTTGCCCCCTTCACCAAGGGGGGCAAGGTGGGCGCCTACGGGGGGGCTGGTGTCGGCAAGACGGTCGTCATCATGGAGCTCATCCGTAATATCGCTCACGAGCATGGCGGCACCTCGGTTTTTACCGGTATTGGCGAGAGGTCCCGGGAGGGTAATGACCTGTGGAATGAGATGAAGGAATCCGGGGTGATTGACAAGACGGTGATGGTCTTTGGCCAGATGAATGAGCCGCCCGGGGTTCGCCTGCGCGTCGGGCTGACCGGGCTGACCATGGCGGAGTACTTCCGCGATGTTGAGGGGCAGGATGTCCTGCTCTTTATTGATAACATATACCGCTATACCCTGGCTGGCATGGAGGTATCGGCGCTGCTGGGGCGGATGCCCTCAGCGGTGGGCTATCAGCCGACGTTAGCCACCGAGGTTGGTGACCTGGAGGAGAGGATTACCTCAACCAACAAGGGGTCAATAACCTCCTTCCAGGCGGTCTATGTCCCCGCTGATGACTATACCGACCCCGGAGTGGCGACCACCTTTGGCCATCTTGACGGCGTTGTTGCCCTGGAGAGGTCTATCATGGAGCAGGGCCTGTACCCGGCGGTTGACCCGCTGACATCAACCTCGCGCATACTTGACCCTGCTGTCGTTGGCGAGGAGCACTACCGGGTAGCCCGCGGCGTGCAGCAGGTTCTGCAGCGCTATAAGGATTTGCAGGACATAATCGCCATCCTCGGTATTGAGGAGCTCAGCGAGGAGGACAAGCTTACGGTGGCGCGGGCACGGCGCATCCAGAGGTTCCTGTCCCAGCCGATGTTTGTTGCCGAGGTCTTCACCGGCCGGGCGGGGAAGTATGTGCCCGTGGCGGAGACGGTGCGCGGCTTCAGGGAGATTCTGGAGGGAAAGCACGACGACCTGCCGGAGCAGGCGTTTTATATGGTGGGCAGCATAGAGGAGGCGGTGGAGATGGCGGAGAAACTGAAGGCTGCCTGAGGGGCATGATGTCCACGATAAGGCTTGATATTGTTACTGCGGAACGGCTGGTCTTCTCCGAGGACGTGGAGGCAGTCATTGCCCCCGGTGTGGATGGCCAGCTGGGGGTTCTGCCCCACCACGCCCCGCTCATGACCATGCTCCAGCCGGGCGAGCTGTGGGTGAGGAGGGAGGAGGAGGAGTTCTGCCTGGCAGTTACCGGCGGCTTCCTTGAGGTGCGCCCTGACCGGGTGATAGTCCTGGCGGATACTGCGGAGAGGGCGGATGATATTGACATTGCCCGCGCCGAGGAGGCGAAGCGCCGCGCCGAGGAACGGCTGACACAACCGGCACCTGACGTGGATCTGGCTAAGGCGGAGGCAGCACTGCGCCGCGCCCTGACCCGCCTTCAGGTGGTGGAGAGGGCGAAGAGAAGGCGGCGGGGTGGCTAGGGGCGCCGGTCGGGGCTTTCTTCAGTCAAGTAGCCCCCGGATTGCCTCAATGGTTATCAGACCCCGGTCAAGAGCCACCGACTTTACCACATCATCAATCAGGGGAATGAGGACCTCCCCTTTATCGCTGCGGACAACCAGATTATCGTTGCTCTCCCCGGTGAGGACCTGAGTTACGCTGCCTACCAGCTCCCCCCGGGTTGTCCATACCTCCATGCCGACGAGCTGAAAGTGGTAGTATTGCCCTTCGGGGAGGGGGTGTGCCTGGCTGAGGGGTATCTCCACGAGCTTCCCCTGGAGCTGGCGGGCACCCTCAATACTATCAATGGCATTGAGCTTGATAATTGCCTGCCCCTTGTGCCACTCGGTGCTATCAACAGTCATCGGCTGCTGGCTAACATAGACCGTGGCTGAGGGGGCAAAGCGCTGGGGGAAATCGGTGGCGAGCGCTACCTTTACCTTGCCCCTGGTGCCCCAGACGGCGACGATCCTACCAATGGTGATGAACTCACCTTCAGGCGGCATTATTTGTTACAGGATTTCAAGGGTAGCCCGGGTGCCCTTTTTCGCTGCCGTCACCCGGAGCAGGGTGCGCATTGCCTGGGCGACCCGTCCTTGCTTGCCAATAATCCTTCCCTTATCCTCATCGGCAACCTGTAGCTTGAACGTGGTGCCTTGCTCATCTGTTTCTTCGGTAACCACTACGTCATCAGGCACATCAGCGATTGACTTGGCGATGTATTCGATTAGTTCTTTCATGCTTTCTCCTTAGGTGTTTTGTACTTGTCCATGATACCCGCCTTTGATAGCAATCTGGCGGCAGTAGCTGTCGGCTGTGCCCCCTGCTTGAGCCAGCTTAGTGCCTTTTCCTCATCTATGGCAATAGTTTCTGGTTCGGTCAGGGGATTATAATGCCCGATGATAGCGATGAATGCTCCATCACGGGGTGACCGCGAGTCGGCTACCACCAGGCGATAACTTGGTTTATTCTTAGCCCCCACCCTGCGAAGTCTTATCTTTACCACCCTTATCTCCCTTTCTAGTCCACTTAAGTCTATCTATGACTTTCCTGGTACAAAGTCCATCCAAACAATCTATTATGCGTTAATGGTTATCTTTCTGTCAATAGGTGGCAGTCTTCGTATTGACACTGTGCCCAACTGCAATTAGAATAGTGGGGTTAAGCTAGCTCTACTGGAACTGGAGGTTACGGGAAGATGCCAGACGATGGCAGGTCAAGAATACGGGTTGATAACCTTTCCCTTAGTTTCGGCGGTATCAGAGCCCTGGTGGGTGTCAGTTTGGAGATAAGGGATAAGGAGCTTCTGGCTATCATTGGGCCCAACGGTGCTGGTAAGACCGCCCTCCTCAATTGCATAAACGGCTTCTATAAGCCGCAGGCGGGTGAGGTATACCATAACGGGCGGCGGATTACGCGGATGCGTCCGGATAGGGTGGCTAGAATGGGTATCGCCCGGACCTTCCAGAATATTGAGCTCTACACCGGGCTGAGCACCCAGGATAATATCATGGCGGCGCGACACATCCTGATGAAGCAGAACTTTGTCACCGGAGGGTTGTACTTCGGCTGGGCGCACCGGGAGGAAATCAGGCACCGCAAGACGGTGGAGGATATTATTGACTTCCTGGAGATTGAGCCGGTGCGAAAGAAGGCGGTGGGTGTTCTCCCCTATGGAATGCGGAAGAGGGTTGAGCTGGGGAGGGCTTTAGCCCTGGAACCGGAGGTGCTGCTCCTTGATGAGCCCATGGCGGGGATGAACCTGGAGGAGAAGGAGGACATTGCCCGCTTTATTATTGATGTCTTTGAGGGGCAGGGGGATACCTATCCGGATACCCCGGTGCTCCGGGATGGTATTAATTGCATCGTCCTTGTGGAGCACGACATGGGGGTGGTCATGGATATAGCGGACAGGATTATCGCCCTTGATTTCGGGCGCAAGATTGCCGAGGGGACCCCGGCCGAAATCAGGGGTAACCCTGAGGTTATTAATGCCTACCTCGGGCGGGAGGTAGCCGCTTAGGTGCTTGACAATGCCTGCCCATTACTGCTATACATTGCTATTGTCAGCTTTACATCGGCGCATGCTAAAGCTGGCGGTTGTAACCGGTCTCTAGAACCCTTGCCGGTCTGCCGGCTTATCAAGTCTAGATGGTGGTGATAATGGAAACCGTAGACACGCTGCCCAAGCTTATCCAGAGAAACTATGAGCAGTGGGGTGATGGTGTGGCTATGGCTATGAAGAACTTCGGCATCTGGCAGAGGTATACCTGGAAGGACTACTATCACCGGGTCAAGTACCTCTCGCTGGGGTTGATAAGCCTTGGCTTGGCGCCGGGCGACCGGGCGTGCATTATCGGTGATAACGAGCCGGAGTGGTTTTGGGGCGAGTTTGCCGTGCAGGCAGCGGGGGGCGTTACTACCGGCGTCTTTGTTGATTCTATCCCCTCCGAGGTGAAGTACATCGCCGAGCACTCTGATGTTAAGTTTGCCATTGTTAACGACCAGGAGCAGACAGACAAGTTCCTTGAGATTAAGGACGAGCTCCCCTCGCTGAAAAAGGTTATCTACTGGGACCCAAAGGGGCTGCGGAACTACGATGACCCGATTATTATTAGCTTCGCCGAGGTTATGGAGCTGGGCAGGGAGTATGAGGAAACACACCCTGGCCTTTTTGAGCAGAATCTGGAGAAGGGTAAAGGCGATGATATCGCCTTTATCTATTATACATCGGGGACTACCGGCTTGCCCAAGGGGGCAATGCTTACCCATGGAGCGCTGATAAATACCGCCCGTGGTTTTATCAGCCGCTACCCTCTTGACGAGAGTGACGGCCTCATCTCCAACTTCCCGGCGGCCTGGGTGGGCGATAGCTTCTTTGCCACCGTCCCTCATCTGCTGACCGGGGCGATGATTAACTTCCCCGAGGAGCCGGAGACCATCGCCGAGGATACCCGGGAGATTGGCCCCAACTTTGTGATATATGGGCCCCGGCAGTGGGAAAGCCTGGTCAGTGAGATTCAGGTAAGGATAATTGATGCCAACCCCATAAAGAGGTTCTGCTACCACCTTTTCCTGCCTGTCGGCTACAAGATTGCCGATTACCAGTTTCAGGGGAAGTCCCCCAGCTTGTTCTGGCGCGCTCTTTACCGGGTAGCCTACTGGCTTCTCTTCCGTCCCCTCAAGGACCGGCTGGGATTGTCCAATGTCCGCTTTGGCGTTACCGGGAGCTCGGTGCTGTCCCTGGATACCTTCCGCCTTATCCATGCTATCGGCATTGAGCTGCGGCAGAACTATGCCGGTACCGAGGCGGGCTTTATCTCCAGCCATGGCAAGGGGGAGATACGGTTTGAGAGCGTGGGGCGGCCAGCGATGGGCACCGAGGTCAGGGTTGCCGGCGATGGCGAGCTGCTGGTGAGAAGTGATTGCATGTTCAGCGAGTACTACAAAGACCCGGAGAAGACCGCCGATGCTTTTAAGGGAAGCTGGTTCCGCACCGGGGATGCCGTCCACGTCAACGAGGACGGGCATCTTATATTCCTGGACCGGGTAAAGGACATGGGGGAGCTGGCTACCGGTGCCAAGTATGCCCCGCAGTATATTGAGGGCAGGCTGAGGTTCAGCCCCTATATCCGGGATGCCATGGTTATCGGGGGCAAGGATAAGGAATTTGTCTCGGCGATAGTCAACATAGACTTTACCATGGTGGGCAAGTGGGCAGAGAACCGCCATGTTCCCTATACCACCTTCGTTGACCTGTCGCAGAAGAAAGAGGTGGCTGACCTGGTGCAGAAAGACCTGGCGAGGGTAAATGGCTACCTGCCGGAGGGAGCCCGGGTGAGGCGCTTTGTCCTGCTCCATAAGGAGTTTGACGCTGATGAGGCGGAGCTTACCCGAACCAGAAAGCTGCGCCGGGGCTTCGTGGAGGAGCGCTACAGAGACCTGATTGAGGCGGTATACTCGGATAAGGATGAGATTAAGGTAGAGGCACCGGTCACCTATCGCGACGGGAGAACGGGGGTAGTCTCCACCGCGCTTAAAATAAG
>CAZFCV010000058.1:0-7475 GCA_964517985.1 uncultured Dehalococcoidales bacterium
CCGCCATTATAGATGATATTACCCGTGTTAAACAATGGGCACCTTGCTGTGCCTGTCTGGCTGGTTTATGGTGTATAATAGCCCAGGAGGTGGAAAAATGCCATCAGATTGGGTATGTCCCTTCTTTCCCAATTTAGCCTTGATGTGGCTGGTAACAACCCTCGCCATAGCGTGGTCAATGGCGTGGAAGGGGGTCGCCCTGTGGCGGGCGGGCCGGAGCCGGCACCTCGTATGGTTCATCGTGCTCTTCATCGTCAATACCCTGGGCATACTGGAGATAATATATATCTTCGCCTTCAGCCGCCGGAAGGAAGCAGCCCCCGAGGCAGGATAGGTGAACCGTACCAGGGGTTTCCTAAACCAGAACCGGTTCAAGTCGAGCCGGGCGCTCAAGCAGCTCAGCAAGGCAGAACACGACCGCCGCAGGGACAGACCGAAGCGGGCAAAGGGTGCCAAGAAGGCGTGAGAGGCGGCTCCGCAGCCTGCCCGGTTGCCCCGGCATTGACACCCCGGAGTGCCAGTGCTACACTTCCCTTGTCCCCACGTGGCTTCTAGCGGTCATCCGGAGAGAAGGCAATGAAAAGGGTTGGTATTGTCTACCACCCCATGAAGGAAGCAGCCGGTAAGCTCGCCCAGGAACTGGAGGAAATGCTCACCGGTGGCGGTCTTTCTGCCTGGCGGTGCTCGGCATGGGAAGCAGAAAGGCTGAAGGGGCACGTAGATGGCACCGACCTGATTATCAGCATCGGCGGTGACGGCACCATCCTGCGCACCGCCCAGGCGGTAGCTCCGGGCACAACGCCCATCACCGGGATAAACCTGGGCAAGATAGGCTTCATGTCAGAGCTTGATGCCGATGAGGTGGCGGAAAAACTGCCCGCCCTGCTTGCCGGGGAGGGGTGGGTTGACGAGCGAAACATGCTGGAGGCGCGGCTCACCGGCAGCGAAAGGGTATTCTATGCCCTGAATGACGTCGTCCTGGCACGGGGGGCAATAGCCCGCACCGTGCTGGTAGAAGCCAGCGTTGATGATGAAAAGGTGGCTAACTACAGGGCTGACGGCGTTATTGTGGCTACCGCCACCGGCAGCACCGCCTACTCGCTGGCAGCGGGAGGACCTGTCCTGCACCCGCAGGCGAAGAATCTCATCCTCCTGCCCATAATGCGCCACCTCAGCCCACCCTACGCCCTGGTGCTGGCGCCAGAAAGGGTCGTGAAACTGCATATCACCACCTTCCATGAGGCAACGCTGAGCGTTGACGGGCATATAAATCTGCCATTATCAAACGGCAGCGCTATCACGGTCAAGCTCAGCCGCCATAAAGCCCGGTTCCTCAGGATTCACCCCGGGGCTTTCTATGCCTCCCTGGAGAAAAAATTAGAAGGGAAGCGGTAGGTTGAAACCGGTGGAAAAAGCCAGAATCAGCGATATCCCCCAGATACACCAGCTAGTCAACCATTTTGCCGACCGGGGGGAAATGCTCAGCCGTTCTTTGAGCGAGCTATACGAGAATACCCGGAACTTCTTCGTCACAAAACAGGGCAAGAGGGTGCTTGGCTGTGCCGCACTGTACATCAGCTGGTCGGACCTCGCCGAGATAAAGTCCCTGGCGGTGGTTGAGGATAGCCAGCACCAGGGTATCGGCGCCCGGCTGGTGGAGGCATGCCTTAACGAAGCCAGAGAGCTCGGTATTCCCACCGTTTTTTGCCTGACCTACCAGACAGCCTTCTTTGAGAGGTTTGGCTTTTCCCAACTGGATAAAATGGAGCTGCCCCGCAAAATCTGGACGGAGTGCTACCACTGCCCCAAGTTCCCCAACTGCGATGAGGTAGCCCTTATCTACCACCTCAAGGCGTAATCTGACTATGGAAAAGACGCTATCCAGCGAGACAGTCTTTGCCGGGCGGGCGGTGCGGGTGCGGGTTGACCGGGTGGAGATAGACGGCGGCAGAAAGACAACCCGGGAGATTGTGGAGCACGCCGATTGTGTGGCAATAGTAGCCCTTGATGACGGCGATAATGTGCTCCTGGTCAATCAGTTCCGCAAGCCCGTAGAGAAGGAGCTGCTGGAGCTCCCGGCGGGGGGCATTGAACCGGGGGAAGACCCGGTAGCCACTGTCAAGCGTGAGATGCGCGAGGAGACCGGCTACCTGCCACAGAGGGTGGAGAGGCTAGGCGGTTTCTACTCATCCCCAGGCTACGGCACGGAATACCTCTACCTCTATCTGGCAACCAACCTCACCCCCAGCCCCCTCCGGGCTGAGGATACGGAGGGCATTCGGCTGGAGAGGGTGCCGCTCCGCCAGATACCGGCTCTTATTGCCGCCGGCACCATCTGCGACGCCAAGAGCATCGCCGGTTTGCTTATCTACCTGGAGCACCGTAAAGCTGACGGCTAGCCGAGTATATCCGATACCTGCCGCCCCCCGAGAAGGTGCATGTGCAGGTGGGGCACCGCCTGTCCCCCCTCCTGCCCCGTGTTTATCACCAGACGGTAGCCGCTCTCCAGAACACCCTCCTCGCTGGCTAGCTGACGGGCAACATCCACCATGCGGGCGATGATGCTGGAGTCGGTCAGCCGGGCGAGGGAAGGGACATGACTGCGGGGGATAATCAGAATGTGCACCGGCGTCTGGGGATGGATATCGCGAAAGGCGACCACCGCCTCATCCTGATAGACGGTGTCGCTTGGTATCTCACCGGCAATAATCCGGCAGAAGATGCAATCCATTTCTCCTCTCCTATCCTCTCTGATAACTGGCTTTGCCCAGCTCGTATATATCCCCGCCATGGATATCGTTGGCGACAATAGCCGGGAAGTCCTCTACATCAAGCCGGAGTATCGCCTCGGCACCTAGCTCCTCGTAAGCGATAATCTCCACCCGCTTGATGAATCCAGACAGCAGGGCGCCCGCCCCGGCTATAGTGGCAAGGTAGACCGCCCCGTGTTCCATGATTGCCTCCCTGACTGCCGGCGAGCGATTGCCCTTGCCAATCATAACCCTGACCCCGGCAGCAAGAAGGCGCGGGGTATAGGCATCCATGCGGCTGCTGGTGGTCGGGCCAGCGGCGCCAATTACCCGACCCGGTGGGGCGGGGGATGGGCCCATATAGTAGATTGTCTGCCCGCCAAGGTCAAAGGGAAGCGCCTCCCCCCTCTCCAGAGCCCGGATAAGCCTCTGGTGGGCGGCATCGCGCGCCGTATAGAGCACCCCGGAGAGCCGCACCCTGGTGCCTGCCGTCAGCTCCCCGGCTATCCCGGCATCAATCGGGGATGTAATATTTTGTATCAACCTCACCCCCCTTAATATCGGTTCCTTACAGTACTGCCTCCCGATGGCGGACACTGTGGCACTGGAGATTAACGGCTACGGGCAGGCTGGCGATATGGGTCGGCAAAACCCCGGCATGCACCGCCATGGCGGTAATACGGCCGCCGAAGCCCAGCGGCCCAACGCCCAGACCATTGACCCTGTGCAGAATCTCCTCTTCCAGCGCGGCAACCTCCGGGTCAGGGCTTGGCTCCCCCACCGGGCGGAGCAGCGCCTTTTTCGCCAGCAGGAGCGCCTTCTCCGCAGTGGCACCAATACCCAGTCCGATAACCAGCGGCGGGCAGGGGTTAGCCCCCGCCTCATCAACAGTCCTCACCACCAGGTCAATAACACCCTGTCTGCCCTCAGCCGGTTTGAGCATCGCCAGGCGGCTCATATTTTCGGCACCGCTCCCCTTGGGCATAACGGTAATCCGGAGCCGGTCTCCGGGGGTTATCTCGGTATGAATGACCGGGGGGCTATTATCCCCGGTGTTCACCCGGGTAGAGAACGGCTGGCAGACCATGGAGCGGCGCAGGTAGCCTTCGCTATAGCCCCGCCGCACCCCCTCCGCCACCGCGCTGTAGAGGTCGCCACCAACGATACAGGTCTCCTGCCCCATGTCCAGAAAGACCACCGCGGTGCCACAGTCCTGGCACAGGGGAAGGCGCTCCTGCTCGGCAATCCGGGCATTCTCCAGAAGCCTCTCCAGGACCTCCCTGCCCAGCGGCGATTCCTCAGCCCTTTGCGCCTGCGAGAGAGCCGCTACCACGTCCTCACCAAGGCATGAATTCGCCTCCTGGCAGAGCCGGGCTACCGCTTCGGTGATGGCGCTGGCTTCAATCCCTCTCATCAGGATTCCACCCCTAGACTGATTTTATTGTGCTGATGAGCTGCCGGACGGCATCCGCCGAAGCCGCCAAGGCTTGCTTTTCCTCCGGGGTAAGCTCCAGTTCTATTATCTCTTCAATACCACTCCTGCCCAGTCTCACCGGGACACCGATGACGGCATCCCGGATGCCGTACTCCCCGTCCAGACAGGCGGCACAGGACAGGACTTCTTTTCCGTCCCGAATTACGGCATCCACCATCCGGGCAACGGCGGCGGAGGGGGCATAGAAGGCGCTCCCCGTCTTGAGCAGCCCAACAATCTCGGCGCCACCCCCGATAGTGCGCTCAATCAGCCTGGCAATAGCCTCCGGGGAGAGGAGTCTGGTTATCGGTGTGCCCCCAGCCGCACATAGCCGGGGGATAACCACCATATTCTGCCCGTGCTCCCCAAGGACACAGCTAAAAACGTCCGCCGGGGAGACACCAAGCTCACCGGCGATGAAGCTTCCCAGCCGTGCCCCATCCAGGACACCGGAAAGCCCCAAGACCCTGCCCCGGGGGAAGCCGCTGGTCTTCAGCGCCAGATAGGTCAGGGCATCCACCGGGTTGGTGACCATGATGATAATGCCTTCCGGCGAGTGCTTTGCTACCTCGCGGACGACGCCGGCAACGATATCCATGTTGGTCTGTATCAACTCGTCGCGGGTCATGCCCGGCTTCCGGCTGATGCCGGCGGTAATGACTATCACATCGGAACCGGCGGTCTCCTCATAGCGGCTGCTTCCGATAATACGGCTCCCGAAGCCGATAATCGGTGCCGACTGCCGGATATCCAGCGCCTTCCCCTGAGCCAGCCCGTCAACAATGTCCAGCAGGACGATATCGGCATGGCCCCGCTCGGTAATTCGCTGGGCACAGGAAGCGCCGACATTCCCGGCACCGATAATGCTAACCTTACCGGGCACTGCCTGCCTCCAGTTCCGCAATCACGGCGTCAGCTACCTGAGAGGTGCCCGCCACCAGGTCACTCGGGGCGCCGGGCTTCATGTCATAGGTGACACTCTTCCCTTCGGCAAGGACAGCGGCAATCGCCCTTTCCAGGCGACCGGCTGCCCCTCTTTCTCCAAGGTGGTGGAGCATCATCACCCCGCACAGCATCATTGCCATGGGGTTGACCCTGTTCTGCCCGGCATACCGGGGGGCACTGCCATGTGTCGGCTCAAAGACAACCGCCTCGTCACCCAGGTTAGCCCCGGGAGCCAGTCCCAGCCCCCCCACCAGCCCGGCACAGAGGTCAGAGATTATGTCGCCATACAGGTTGGGCGCCACCACCACGTCAAACTGCTGCGGCCTCCTCACCAGCTGCATAGCCATATTGTCCACAATCCGGTCTTCAAAATCAATATCAGGGTAATCATTTGCCACGTCTCTAGCCGTGGCTAGAAATAGCCCGTCGGAGAACTTCATAATGTTGGCTTTATGTACCGCCGTCACCTTCCTCCGCCGATGAGCACGGGCGTACTCAAAGGCATGGCGGGCGATTCGCCGGCTGCGCATCTCTGAAATTGCCTTTATGCTGAAGCCGGAGTCCGCCCTGACCTCCTGCCCCGACACCCCCCGGACCAGATCTATCAGCCGGGCTGCCCCCGCCGTCCCCTCCTCAAACTCGATGCCGGCATAGAGGTCTTCTATATTCTCCCTTATGACCACGATATCAACATTTCGGAAGTGAGACGGGGCACCGGGGTAGGTCTTGCAGGGACGAATACAGGCATAGAGGTCCAGCTCCTTGCGCAGGGCAACATTAACACTCCGAAAACCGGAGCCTACCGGGGTGGTAACCGGCCCCTTAAAGGCGACCCTGTTTTTCCTGATGGACTCTAGTATATGGTCGGGGAGGGGTGTCCCGAACTCCTCCTGAGCCCAGGCACCGGCATAAGCCAGCTCCCAGCGGAAGGTGACCCCGGTCGCCTCCAGAACCCGCCGCGCCGCCTCGGTAACCTCCGGGCCTATGCCGTCACCGGGGATAAGGGTAACACCATAACCGGCTGAGCTATTTTCTGCCACCAAATCATCACCTACAGTCTAAAATCGCCGTGCTTCTGAATATACGGTATAAGCCCGCCCTCGTCAAGGATGCTGAGCATTACCGGGGGGATTGGGCTGAAGGTGAGACGCTTGCCATTGGTCACATCTTTAATTGTCCCTGCCGCCAGGTCTACCTCCAGTTCGTCCCCGTCATTGATTTTATCCGTATCGCACAGCAGCACCGGCAGCCCCAGGTTGATGGCGTTGCGGAAGAATATGCGGGCGACCGACTTCGCCAGTATCGCCCTCACCCCGGCGAGCTTGATAACCAGCGGGGCATGCTCCCGTGAGGAGCCAAGCCCGAAGTTGCTGCCGGCAACGATGAAGTCCCCCGGCTTCACCCGGGAGGCAAAGGTGGGGTCGGCATCCTCCAGGACGTGCCTGGCCAGCTCCGGGAGGTTGCTCCTCAGGTGAGCCAGACGTCCGGGGGTGATGTGATCGGTGGAGATGCCGTCACCAAACTTGAATGCCTTCCCCCTAAGCAACTACATCACCTCCCGGGGGTCGGTAATCTCCCCGCTAACGGCGGTCGCCGCCGCCGTCGCCGGGCTTGCCAGATAGATAAAGGCTGCCGGGTTACCCATCCGCCCCTTGAAGTTGCGGTTAGCCGTGGACAGGCAGGACTCCCCGTCAGCCAGCACCCCCTGGTGGACACCGAGACAGGGCCCGCACCCCGGCGGCAGGATAACCGCCCCAGCACCAGCCAGGGTCTGGATATAGCCAGCGCCTGCCGCCGCCAGCAGCACCTGCCGCGATGCCGGGGCAACTACCAGCCTCGTCTCCGGGGACACCCTTTTCCCCGCTAAAATCCCCGCCGCCACCGCCAGGTCCTCCAGCCGCCCGTTGGTGCAGGTGCCGATAAACACCTGCTCAACCCTGGTCCCCTCAAGCTCCCTCGCCGGGACGATGTTGTCCACGGTATGCGGCTTGGCGACCATCGGCTCCAGGCGGGACACATCAACATTGATAACCCGCTCGTACCCGGCATCGGGGTCAGCGGAGAGCGGCTGGTAGTGCTCTCTCCGCCCCTGAGAGGCTAAATAAACCCTGGTAACCTCATCCGAGGGGAACAACCCCACCTTAGCCCCCGCCTCCACCGCCATATTGGCAATGGTAAGCCGCTCCGGCAGGCTGAGGCTATCCACGGTACCGCCGGCAAACTCCAGAGCCTTATAGGTGGCGCCATCCGCCCCGAGCTGCCCGATAAGATAAAGGATGATATCCTTTGCCATAACGCCGTCGGGG
>CAZFCV010000059.1:0-7356 GCA_964517985.1 uncultured Dehalococcoidales bacterium
ACGGTGAGCCGGGCTGCTGACAGGTGGCAGAATGACCTCCCGGTCGGGGAGGCACCGCCCACCGGACAGTATAATGGCTTTCTTTTGCGCCGGAGGCGAGAGGGGTTATGGAAGAGCATCTCTGGCATAGCCTGAGCCCGGAGGATACCCTGCGGGCGCTTGCTGCCGGGCGCTCCGGGCTGGCGCCGGCGGAGGCTAAAGCCCGCCTGCTCCAGTACGGGCAAAACACCCTGAAGCGAAAGAAGAAAGCTCCGCCGGCGGTGGTCTTCCTCCGCCAGTTCCTCAGCCCCCTGATATATGTCCTTCTGGTGGCGGTTATTGTCTCCGTTGTTGTGGAGCACTTCATTGATGCCGGGGTAATAATGGGGGTGCTCCTGCTCAATGCCGTTATTGGCTTTGCCCAGGAAACGCGGGCGGAGAAGGCGATGGAGGCGCTGATACAGATGGCAGCGCCCAGGGCGAAGGTGAGGCGTGATGGCGCCATCAAGCAGATACCAGCCCGGCAGCTCGTCCCCGGCGACATACTGCTCCTGGAGAGCGGGGACAGGGTGCCGGCGGATGCCCGGCTGATAGAGGTATCCAATCTCAAGGTGAACGAAGCCACCCTGACCGGCGAATCAATGCCCGTGGAGAAACGCACCGGGGCGCTCGGCGAGGCGGTACCCATTGCCGAGAGGAAGAACCTGGTGTTTATGGGCACCATCGTTACCTATGGCAGAGCCACCGCGGTGGCGGTGCGGACCGGCATGTCCACCGAGATAGGCAGGATTGCCGCCGCCATTCAGGAGATGAAGCCGGAAAAAACGCCCCTCCAGAAGAGCATCAGCAAACTGAGCCAGTATATTATCGCCATTTTCCTCGGCGTCTGTGCCCTTCTGGTTGCCGTCGGGATACTGAAGGGGCTGGGGTGGCTGGAGGTGTTCTTGCTGGCGGTTGCCGCCGCTGTTTCCGCCATCCCGGAGGGGCTGCCGGCGGTGGTGACCGTTGTCCTGGCGGTAGGTATGCGGAAAATGGCGCGCCGCAATGCCATTATCCGCAAGCTGGTTGCCGTGGAGACCCTGGGGTCGGCGACCGTCATCTGCTCCGATAAGACGGGGACCCTGACCCGGAACGAGATGACGGTGCAGCGCCTCTATATTGACGATCAGTGGATTGAGGTAACCGGCGAGGGCTACGAGCCGTGGGGTGAGTTCCGCCGTGACGGGCAGGAGCTCCGCCCGGGGGATGACGAGCTGCTTGCCCTGCACCTGAGGATTGGCGCCCTGTGCAACGATGCCCTGCTGACCGGCGAGCAGGACTTCTGCTCCATCTACGGAGACCCCACCGAGGGTGCCCTGGTGGTGGCGGCGGCTAAGGCAGGGCTGGATAAGGAGAGGTTGGAAAAAGCCCTCCCCCGCCTGGATGAAATCCCCTTCCAGAGCGAGAAGCAGTACATGGCGACTCTCCATTCCCGGGACGGGGGGCGGGTGGTCTATGTCAAGGGGGCGGCGGAGAGGCTCCTCTCCCTGAGCCAGCATGTTTTGAAGGGGAGCGGGGCTGTCCCGCTGACGGAGGACGAAGCCGGCTCTATTATGCAGGCGGCGGATACCATGGCGAGCCGGGCAATGAGGGTTATTGCCACCGCCTACCTTGACCTCCCCGGCGAGTTTGAGCATCTGAAAGAGGACGATATCAAGGGGAGGCTGGTCTTCGTCGGTCTGGCGGCGATGGCAGACCCGCCCCGTGCCGAGGCGGAGGAGGCGGTGGGACTATGCCAGCAGGCGGGTATCCGGGTGGTGATGATTACCGGCGACAACCGGGTTACTGCCGAGTCGGTCGCCCACCAGCTGGGTCTGCCCCCGGGTAGAGCCATAACCGGCACCGAGCTTCAGGGGATGAGCGACGAGGAGCTGTCACGGCAGGTAGAGGATATATCGGTCTTTGCCCGCATTGAGCCGCTGCACAAGCTGAGGATAGTCAATGCTTTCAAGTCCCACGGGTATGTTGTTGCCATGACCGGGGACGGGGTTAACGATGCCCCGGCGCTCAAGGCAGCCGGTATCGGTATCAGCATGGGTGTCACCGGTACCGACGTGGCTCGCGAAGCCTCCGATATGATACTGGCGGATGATAACTTTGCCTCGGTGGTGGCGGCGGTGGAGGAGGGGAGGGCAATCTTTAACCGGCTGCGCAACGTCATCTTCTTCCTGATAAGCACCAACCTGGGGGAGCTTCTGGCGCTGGTTCTCACCATCTTTTTTATCGGTAAGGCGCCGCTCCTGGCGGTGCAGATTATCTGGATTAACCTGGTCACCGACACTGCCGCCGCCATCCCCCTCGGGCTTGAGCCCAAGGTTGGCGATGAGCTGAAACAGTCCCCCCGCCACCCCAGGGTGGGGCTCATCTACCCCGGTCTGCTCTTCCGTATCGGCTTTATGGCGGCCATGATGGGTACCGGCGTCTTCCTGATTTTCAGCTGGGCTCAAGCCAGAATGAGCCTGGAGGAAGCCCGCACCGTCGCCTTCTGTTCCATGGTTACCTTTGAGTGGTTCCGTGCCTTCAACGCCCGCTCCGATGAGTATACTGTCTTCAAGCTGGGTGTTTTCCGCAATCGCTGGCTGGTCATGGCTATTGCCGTCGCCATTATGTTGCAGCTGGCGGTCGTCTATGTGCCCTTCCTTCAGGTGGCATTCTCTACGGTACCCCTGGGCATTGATGGGTGGGGTATCGCTATTCTGGCTGGCGGTAGCCTGTTTGTTGTTGAGGAGCTGCGTAAATTACTCTTCCCGCGGCTCTTTCATCTGGGGAAGTGGCAGCCCTGGGGGAAACCGGCTGCCGGACGGGGCTAACACTCACCAGCCGTAGTCTGTGGAAATCCGCAGCGCCCGGTAGGCGCTTACCAGCGCCTTGAGCTTGAGCAGCAGGGAAGGGTGCTTGAGGGCGCGGACGGCGGCGGGGAGCCTTAACCCTCCGTGCCGGGGCTCGGTCAGGAGGCTCAGAAGGTCTGCCAGCTCCCTGTCCCCCAGCTCCAGCAGGTGGCGCTTTGCCTGCAAAAGGACGGGTGACGCCATGGGGTGCCGTTTCACTTCATTTTCGTAGCCTTCCAGGTTGTTTATGTGCTTCGTCAGGAGCCGGGCGGCATGGACGAGCGGTGTCAGCCCGCCACCGGAGAACGGGTTGAGCATGGCGGCGGCATCGCCGATGAGGGCAATGTTGCCCTGAGCCAGCCTTTGAATCCCGGAGGTGGGGGTAACCCCGGACTCCCTTTTTATTATCCGGTCATCGTTCAGCCCCTTGTGCCTCAGGAAGGCGTAAAGCTGAGCGAAGTTGCCCTCCAGACCGACATTGATAACGCCGTCCTTGGGGAATATCCAGCAGTAGCCGGGGGAAAACCGGCGGTCGATGTAGAACTCAAGGTAGTCCATGCCCGACGTATCGTGGACAAGCTTGTACTGGGAGGCGGCGGTGAACTGGTGCTTTATCCCCAGGTGCCGGGCGACGCCGGAGTTGGGACCATCGGCGCCAATGAGGACATCATAGTCCAGCCTCTCGCCGTTTTTCATCTGCAGGCTGCCTTCCCTGATGGCAACCACCTCGGAGCCCAGCCTGACCTGCCCGTCTCTGGCTTCAATCTCGTGAGCCATGCCCTTCAGCCAGTTTGTCCGCTCCAGGGTGACGCTGCTTTTGCTTATGTAGCTGCTGGTGCCCGCCGGATAGATTAGCTTTGCCCCTTTTACCTTCCGGCAGATGTAGGGGTTGGAATTGAAGGGAATCTTGTCCAGGGACTTCAGGTCGCAGGCTTCCCCGCACGCCGTTGACCGGATTGCCAGTTGTTTCTCCAGGACCACCGGGCTTATCCCCGCCGCTATCAGGTTCAGAGCCGATATCAGCCCGGCGGGACCGGCGCCGATTATAATCACTCTCATATGTCGGCTCTATTTACCTCCATCCATAACCCGCTCTATACATAGCCCGGCGCCGGCATGGTAGGGACGGTTGAATGCCCCGGGGTACCTACGCCTCAGCCCGTCCAGGTCAGCCCGCTCCACCTCAACCAGAAAGCCGCTGGTGGCTATACCGGTGGCGTTTCTGGAGGTTGTCTTGCGCGGGGAAAGGGTGTTGTTGGCACCACCCCGGTCAAGCTCCCCGGGGACTATCGGGTCATAGCTTGCCCCGTGGTCTGAGGATACTACCCCGGGCATCATCCTCTCCGTGACGTAGGCGCCGCAGAGGACAGCCCCCCTCTCGTTGAATACCGTGACCACGTCTCCATCCCCTATGCCTCTCTCGGCGGCGTCCTCCGGGTGAACCCAGACTGGCTGGTAGAGGTAGCCATCAGGACCCTTAATCTTGCAGGTCCTGATTTCCCGTAGCCAGGTCATATCCTCGTGCTCGGAGTGCGTTGCCCACCGCGGGTGGTTGGAAATCATAAGCAGGGGGTACCTCCCGGCTCTCTCACAGAGCCGGCTCTCCTGGTGCGACTCGCCGTAGGGTATCCATTTGGGGTAGGGCGGTCTCTCCTCGTCATCGGGGAAGTGCCGGGCTAGGGTCTCGGAGTAGAACTCCAGCTTGCCGGTCGGCGTGCTTAAGGGGTGTTTCTCCGGCTCCTCATAGAAATCCCTCATGCCCACCTTGTATTTCTTCCACTCCGGGTCGGTCGGGATTACAAAATAACCCTTTTCCTTAAACTCTTCCCAGGTGACAAAATCGGCGGCGCCGCAGTTGTCAAAGCCGTACCTTATCCACTCCGGAATGCTCTTTCCCCGGGTGAACTCCTCAAGCATGCCTAGCCTCTCCGCTATCAGGCAGACTATCTCGTAGTCGCTCCTGGCTTCTCCCCGGGGCTCAATGCACCTCTTCTCGTCGAGAAGGGTCTGGAACTGACCGCCCATGCTGTCACAGGCGATATCATCTTCCTCAAATTTGGTGCTCACCGGCAGGATTATATCGGCAAACAGACAATCATTCTCCATCCAGGGGTGCTGGGCGAGGACGAACTCTATCTTCGGGCTGCGGAGTGCCCGGGCAAAGGCATTGCTGTCGTTCCAGCACGTCACCCAGGAGGGGGAATCGGTCCATATCATGTGTATCTCCGGGCAGCCTTCAGCAGGGTAGGTGTACTTCTCAAACTGGTCTTCCCTCGGGGCATCAAGCATGGTGTGGCTGTACCAGCTGACAGGCGGGTTGAGGATAGCCTCATGAATAAGGTCTTTGGCGATAACCTGCTTCGGCAGATTCCGGCTGAAGAAGTCCCAGCCGTGAGCCGCCGTCATGGTATTGGGGAGTACCATCGGGCGGGGCAGCGCCATCTCGTCCATGCTGCCGAAGAATGCCCATTCAAACAGCTTCATCTGGTGGACACCCGGTCCGCCCAGCCCCTGCATTGCCAGCAGTATGACCGCCAGCCGGGCTGGCTCGTGGGCGTATGGTCCCCGGATGGCGCCACCGCCGTTGCCGATGGCAAAGGACGTCCTCTTTGCCGCCCACTCCCGGGCTAGTGCCTTGATTATTCTTGACGGGACGCCGCATAGCTCCGCTGCCCACTGCGGCGTCTTGGGGGTGCCGTCTTCCTTCCCCAGTACATAGTCTCTGACCCTGTCAAAGCCAACCGTATGGGTCGCTACGTAGTCTTTGTCGTAGGTGTCTTCACTTAGCCAGACATGGGCGATGGCAAGGTACAGGGCGGCATCCGTGTTGGGCAGTATCGGTATCCATTTGTCACCGTGAATGGCGGCGGTGTAGTTCAGGTCGGGGCAGATAAATACGGACTTTATGCCCAGCTCGGTGAACCAGTACATCAAACGGCTGGCTATCTGCCCTCCCCAGGGCCATTGCGTGGACTCGGCGTCACACCCCCAGTAGAGGAGGAGCTCGGTGTGCTCGGCAACGTCAGCGACGACATTGGATTGAACCATCATACCGACCGGCTCCATCCCCCAGACATGTTTTGCCCCCCACCACCACCCCTCCCAGCTATCAGGGTTTCTCACCTGCTGGGTGTAGCCGCCCATGTGCCGGAAGAGCTCAAAGTTATTGCCGTGGGGGTAATGCACCATTTTTGTCTCCCCGTGCCCGTCCCCCTGGCAGAGTATCCCGTAGGGCCCGTACTCCGCCCGTACCCTCTTTATCTCGCTCACTATTATGTCCAGGGCTTCGTCCCATGATATTCTGACGTAGCCGCTCTCTCCCCGGTTCTCTACCTTTCGGTCACCATTGGGGTCAAAGTCTACCCTCTGTAGCGGGTAGAGGATGCGGTTCGGGGAGTAGATGCGCTTTTTATAGCCTAGGCTCAGAGGAGGTATCAGCGTCTTCATACACGGTTCGAAAGTCTTTCCGCGTGCCTCAATCTTCCAGGGCTTGAATTCCTCGGGCTCGTACTTCTGGTCGTAGTGCAGTGGTCTGATCCGGACTATCCTGCCGTCACTGACATCAATGGCGGCGGCATTGGCATCGGCACCGTAGGCACAGAAACCGAGCCCTTTGTAGAACGTCTTCTCCCCCCTGGATTCCGGTGGTTTGTCCCTGATTGCCATTTCCCCTCCCTATTCCTCCGGGTTGCCGGGCAAAGGGTTAGCCAGTATCAGCCTGGTCTTAGGCAACCTGAAGGTCATCAGGCGTGTCAAATGCCTTCTCGGGCCATCTGGAGGCTATCCTGTTCCAGCCTTCCGCCTTCTTTTTCCCATTTCCATTCCAGGCGCCCCCGGCAAACCATTTAACAGCTAGATACATGATACGGGCTTTCAAGCCACCCACTCCGGAATCTACCATACATCGGTAGAATATCTCTTCGGCGTCCTTTCTTTGAAAATCCTCCCATCCGGGAAGCTTCTGTTCCCAGTAGAGCCAATCGTGAATTACCGTTGCCATTCCGTGTTTGCCCCATGGTCTGATGAACCACCACAGGCATCTGGGGGCGCTGGCATAATCAGTCATGAATTTCGGTGGAACGTCAATCCGATAGTCACTCCCTTTACTCGTGTCTCTATATTCGTAGTAGAACCCTTTCCTGAGAATCCAGTTCTTCCCATCCCCCAGAGGGGATACCTCCAGTATATCCAGATAGTTTTTCATGTTTAATACCCCCTTTCTGTTTGAGGGCACCAGCTACTGCGGTACTATCTAGCCGTCCGGCTCCCCTTGTTCACCATTATCATACAGGAGATTAGCACCGTGTTGCTACACTGTCAATTACCCGTTGGCATTGATTATAGTGTGAGACAGCAAGCGGGTAGATGGGTGGAGTGGGGAAGGGGGGACTCGAACCCCCACGCCCTTAGGGCACATGATCCTAAGTCATGCCCGTCTGCCAGTTCCGGCACTTCCCCATAAAGCCAAGTTAGCATCGGACAGTCAACCGGAAAAAGTTGTCCAATTTTT
>CAZFCV010000060.1:0-7279 GCA_964517985.1 uncultured Dehalococcoidales bacterium
GAAATTTCCCCAATCGATTACCGCCACTGTTTCATAATCTTTTTCAATTTTATTCTCATAAACCAATATTTCCATTTTTATCCTCTTACTTATTCCTTAATTATCTAATTATATCTTAACCACTCTCCCGCTGACTTTCACCCGCCCCACCCACCCGCTACCTCAATCAAGTTATTTGCTGGACTTCTCCCAAGATATATAATCGTATGTAAGTTAATCGTGTTAGTCAAGTGATTAAGAGCAGTCCAGCCCTCGGGGCGGGTTGGACGCTTCACAGCGCCCCGGTGCCAGTGCCGGCACCACGCCATGTTTGCCACCGGTCTGGGCTTTGTAGTATAATGCAGACGGCTCGTTTTGACCAGTATTTGCCTTGTGCTTCCGTATTTTCAACTGCTAGCCATATAGCTACGTCTCAGGGCTGACATGTCTTAATTCGCTTTTGTGTTAATTGAATGCCAAACTGTGCCACTGTCCGGTGAATCCCCGGATAAATGTATCAGGTTGAATAAGGAACAATATTGTAAGGAGATGTATTTAAGCCATGGAACATGGAACGGCAACGGAATGGAAAGAGGAGAAGAGCCAGGGTTTCAAGACCAAACTTGGCCTCATTATGATTGCTTTCTACACCATCGTATATTTTGCCTTCATAATAGTCGCGGTTACCAATCCACAACTGATGGCAAGGGACGTCGGCAGTCTCAATGTCGCTATCGTGTACGGCTTCGGGATTATTATCCTGGCAATTATACAGGCATTGATTTACAACTATTTTTGCTCCGCGAGAGAAAAAAGGGAGAAAAAGGAGCGTGATGCCGGCAAAGTCAAGGGAGAGACTGATTAATGAATTATAGAGCCGAGCCTTTAGCCATTGGGATATTTATTGTCTTCGTATTAGCCGTACTTGTTATATCATGGTGGTTTGCGCGTAAAGCCAAATCGGCAAGCGGATACTTTGCTGCCGGCGGGAATATTCACTGGGGGGTAAATGGTGTTGCCTTTGCCGGAGATTATCTATCCGCTGCGTCTTTTCTCGGGATAGCCGGGCTGGTAGCGATGTATGGGTATGACGGGTTCCTCTATTCCATCGGTTTTCTAGCCGGCTGGATGGTAGCGCTATTCGTTGTCGCCGAGCCCCTGAAAAGGCTGGGGAAATACACCTTTGCCGATGCCCTGGACGCGAAATTTAGATCCCGCGGAATAGTATTTGCCGCGGCAATCAGCACCCTTATTGTTTCTTTATTCTACTTGATACCGCAGATGGTTGGCGCCGGAACGCTGATTACTCCTTTGCTTGGTTTGCCTTTTGAAGCCGGTGTTCTCATAGTTGGCTGCATTGTTATCCTGATAGTTGCCACCGCGGGTATGGCATCAACCACGTGGGTCCAGTTTATCAAGGGCGGGTTGCTGGTAATATTTTCTCTCGTTCTGGTGTTCCTGGTACTGGGCAACGGGCTTTCAACCTCACCAGACCAGAAAGACGCCCTGTACCACGACTTCACAACCCTGGAGGTTACCGATGCCAGCCGCGGTACCATTACCCTCGCCGACCCTTCCTACGAGGTGGTGGAGGAGTTCCCGGTTGGTGATGAATCCACATTCGTAAAACTCTCCAAAGATAATGTTGCCACTATCTGGAAACTGGACGAAGAAAATAGTCTGCTGGTAGAAACGCAGACAATTACACATCCCGCCAGCGGGCCTGTCCTTTATAATGGAGCGCCCAAAGAGGACGGCGAGTTTTATCAGGTCGGGCATTTGAGCGAGATTGATGGGCAAACAGAAGCACAGACCGGTGCCCTGGATCCGTTCACCTTTATTGAGAAGATTAAGGAGGGCACGGTTATCCGCTGGGGCAAGCAAATGCTCAGCGATGGCACCGATGAAATAACGGTATATTATCAGATTCCTACATCCGGTAGTGATACCCTGATCCCCGGGCTCAAGTTCAAGATAGACCCCTCAAGGGGAGCCACCACGGCTGATCAGATCAACTTTATATCCCTGATGATTTCGCTGTTCCTGGGGACAGCCGCCCTGCCCCACATCCTCATCCGCTACTACACTGTCCCCACCGCCGCCTACGCCCGGAAATCCACCATCGTTGCGGTCTGTGCCATAGGCTTGTTCTATCTCCTTACCCTCTACATGGGCTTAGGGGCGATGACGAGCGGCGTTATTGACCTCAACAATAACAACATGTCAGCGCCGCTGCTGGCAAGGTCTTTCGGACTGGGGATATTTGCCGTCATCTCGGCAATTGCCTTTGCCACCATCCTTGGAACCGTAAGCGGCCTTATCGTGGCATCCTCCGGAGCGGTAGCCAATGACCTGATGAGCAAGTTCCTCAAGATAAAAATGAGCGAGAACAAGATGGTTCTTGCCGGGCGAATTACCGCCGTGATAGTGGGCATTATTGCCATGGCGCTGGGCATTCTTTTCAAGAATATGAACGTCTCCTACCTGGTCGGATGGGCTTTTACTATAGCTGCCGCCGCCAACCTGCCGGCAATCATCATGGTACTGTTCTGGAAAAGAACCACCGCCAAGGGCGTAATTGCCTCCATAGCGGTGGGGCTGGTAGCCTCTCTGGGCTTGATTCTCCTGTCCCCAGATACCTTCAGTCAGGTTTATGGCTTACCCGCTTCCAGCGCCCCAATTCCGATTAGCCAGCCAGCAATTATTGCCGTACCACTGAGTTTTATTACGCTTGTTCTCATATCCCTGAGGACAAAAAGGAACAACAATACTGTTGAAGCATCACCGGGGATAGAGTAGAGTTCGAGGGGGGCGAAACAACGAGTCTTAAAGTTGTCAGGGGAGGTCCGAATGAGTGAGAGAATACTTATTCCATTGGATGGTTCTAAAGTGGGTGAGACGGCGCTTCGTTATGTCGAGGAACTGGTAGCCAAGTTAGAGCCAAAAGACAAGCCGGAAGTTACTCTCCTTCAGGTAATCTCCCCGCCAGTTCACCATATACCTGTCGAGGGTGGAGTGGTTGATATTTTCAATGGCACCCAAGACCTGCGTCACGACAAAGACCAGGCTACGGATTATCTCTATAAGGCTGGTGAAGGTCTGAGGAATGAGGGGGCTACCGTCAACTGCAAGGTAGCAATCGGCGAAACTGGTGTTAGCTCCGCGGAGAGTATCCTCAAAGCTGAAGAGGAAGTGAATGCGGATCTGGTAGCCATGTCAACGCACGGGCGGCGGGGGGTCTCTCGCTGGGCTTACGGCAGTGTCACGGACAAGGTGTTGCGCAGTGGAAGCGTGCCGGTTCTGATGGTGAGGGTCAAGCCGGAAAAACCGGCGCCCTGAAAACCGTTGCTTCGCTCCGGTATCAATCGCCCTTGATGGCGCCCACCCAGCAGGTTGTATTCTGCGGTTCAAAGAAGTAGCATTTGTTGCCTATCCAGGTGGCGCAAATGGCATGGTCAATGACCCTATCAAGGTCGGTATCCGTAAGCTGCACTGATACCAGGTAGCCGTCTTTGAGAGCCCGGCGCTGCATCTCAAGGGCATAATCCACACAGACCCAGCCATCCTGCCGGCTGATATAGCTTGCTGCTAACCACTCACCGAGAGCTGCCCGTGATTGGAATTCCTGCAGGGGCAGGTCATAGATAACCCTCTCCCTGACCACTTCATGGGCTTCAACCTTCAGCGTCTTAACAACCTCAACCTCCGGAGGTGCCGGCTCAACATATCCTCCTACGTCAGCAGTAGCCTGCTGCCCATCAGCCAAGCCGCCAAAATATGTGCAGGTGGCAATCACCAGCACGGACATAATAATAACAAACGTTCTAACCATTTTCCCTGACTATCAACTCGCTTGCTGTTTCCCACCAGAAACTACTCTCAGTCTAGCCGGCACAGGTTAGAATAGGGTTATAGCCCGGGTAGAGTTTGATTAGAGGTGCCTGGCAGGCTATCGCCTTCTCCGGACATTTTGGGACTACTACCCCATACCGCCCGTGAAAGCAACGAAAATCACCTGTTCGGGCTATTTACGGTAGATACAGATGGGCTACAATAAAAGAGGCAGGGGTAAGACGGGAGGTGGTATGGCAGTGGCTAACCGAATAAAGAAGAGCCTGTTCCGGCTAAGATGGAGGATTATGTCCCGCCAGGGCAGGATAGCCGCTTTATCGGCAAACCGGATAACCATGGAAGAGCTGCGCAAGCGGCGTTTTGACCTCGGGCAGCTACATGAAGTCCGCCTTGCCGAGCTGCTCCGGTCTTAAAGAAAGCCGGGGGCGCCAGGCTCCCGGAGCCTTGTTTTGCTTCCGAAATAGCCGACAAACAGAAAACGGGTTGCCTATTTTAACGGCTTCTCCTGCCAGGACCTCCACCATAGCACTCGCACGTAGCGCAATTCGGCATATTTCTTCTCGCCAGCCTTGGTCGCCCCCCTCTCCGCGGCAACATTATCCGTTGCCCGGGAAAGCCGCAGCGTTACCGTGCCCCTGTCCTTCAGGAACTGGCGCCATTTGACGCCGACATACCCCATGATGCTGTTCCCCCGATACTTGGGCTTCGTCCACGTCCAGGCAAGGCACACCTCGCCGTTGGCGAAATCAACCCTGTAGGGGAGCGGGTTGAAGCGCCCCTTAGCCTCCTCAGTCACCGCTAGCCAGGTTACATGGGCAAGCTCCCGCCCCACGTAAACACAGAAGGCTATGCCGCCTTCGTCCAGCACATCCTTGTCATAATAAGGAAATTCAAAACCCTCCGCCGCCACCTCATCAGCCTGCTGAACCGTGGAGACTATCCGAAAGGTAAAGTTCTTAAGCTTGGGCACAAAGTCAGCCACATTTATTTCCCTCAATGCCGCTTCCGGATTGATCTCAACGATGTGGTAGGTCTTCCGGTGCCCAAGCAGGGCTAGCACACCTTCCATATACAGGATATGCCTTGCCCTTCTAAACAATGAAGTTAGCCTGCGTATCGCCATTCCTCCTCCCGGGCATGCCGGGGTAACTATCAGTCGCCGTTTCCAGTCTAGCCCCCGCCGGTTAGAACCGGGTTATAGCCAGGATAGAATTTGATTAGAGGTTGCCGCTCCCGGAGACGGCTTCCCTGCCATCCCCTCAGGGAAACACGATAGCACACCCCTCCCCGGCACGGCAACCGGTGCCGACAACAGGAGAGACTGCCCGGGTAAATCCAATCTGATTTCTAACAATCCTCTAACCCGCTTCTAACCGAAAACGGTTACGATTGAGATATGAATTGCATTGTTAATTTCACGCCAACCGGAATGATTCCGACAAAAGAGATGACGCCCTTTGTCCCCGTGACGGTTACGGAGATTGTGGAACAGGTGCTTGAGGCGGCAGAAATTGGCATTACCACGGTCCATTTGCATGCCCGGGACGAGCAGAGCGGGGAACCGACCTACAGGGCTGAGGTCTACGGTGAGATTATTGCCGGAATCCGCCGCTCTCGCGCTGACCTGGTAATCTGCGTCTCGCTGAGCGGGCGAAACTTTTCCGAGTTTGAAAAACGTGCCCACCCCCTGACCCTGGAAGGGGGGCTCAAGCCAGACATGGGCAGCCTGACCTTAAGCTCGGTCAACTTCAACAAACAGGCTAGCCTGAACTCCCCGGACATGATACAGGCGCTGGCTCAAGAGATGAAGAACCGCGGCATCATGCCGGAACTGGAGGCTTTTGACACCGGTATGATTAACTACGCCCGGTACCTGGAGAAGAGGGGGTTGCTTGAGCCACCCCACTACTTCAACCTGATACTGGGCAACATCGCCTGTGCCCAGGCTGATTTGCTACCCCTCAGCGTGATGATTCGTGATTTACCGGCAAACTCGCTGTGGAGTGCCGGCGGGGTGGGCGATTATCAGCTGATGATGAATTCAATCGCCGTAGCCTGTGGTGGCGGGGTGCGGACTGGACTTGAGGATAATATCTGGTATGACCCGGCTCGCACCAGGCTAGCGAGTAATAGCGAGCTTATCCGCCGCATCCACAAGCTGGCTGAAGCCAACGAAAGGGAAATCATGACGCCTGCCGAGCTGAGAAAGCAGTTAAATCTCCAGCCCGGGTACGGGCACTACGGGCGAATCCCCGGCGGGAGAGGTGACGCCCCAGCCACGCTGACAGCGAGACAGACCGGTTAAGCTGGCACTGACGGCTCGGCGGGAAGCGGTGTCTCCTTCCAGAATTTCCACCCCAGAATCTTCAGATAGCGAGCCCGGGCATATACCCGGGGCACAAACTTGGTATGCACCCTCTGTGAGGCGATGTTATTCGTCGCTACCGTATTGCGTGACACGGTTATCCCCCTCTTGCGGAGAAACTCAAACCTCAGGAAATAGCCGTAGGTCATGAGTCCCATGCCCCGGTATCGGGCAAGGGTTCGGGTACCGCCGGTACAAGCCTCATTTCCGGAGAAGTCCACCCGGAGAGGCAGGGGGTCAATATAGCCCCTGGCTTCCTCGGTTAGAGCAACCCACCCCACGTGGGCAAACTCCCCGGCAACAAAGATGCAGAAAGCCACTCCACCCCTGTCCAGAACCCGCCGGGCATAGAAAACGTAGGGGCGAAAGTCAAAACCCTCCGCCGCCAGCTCATCAGCCTGCTGATTGGAAGTGACTATCCTGACCGTGAAATCCGGCGTGCGCGGCATGAAGTCGGCTTCGTTTCTTTCCCGCATGGTGTGCTCATAAAGATAGACGGTGGAACACTGGAAGAGGTAACGCATGAGGAAGGGCAAACCCCGGCTAACGAGGAGCCCTAACCCCTCTCTTCGCAGGGTGTCCCTGGCGGCACCAAGTATCGCTGTCAAGGTCGGCATCATTCCCCCCCGACTCCATCGTGTGCCAATTTCAGTCAAGTCAGGCTATCCCTGTCAAGCCCTCCGCGCCACACGCTATGACGTTCTGTGCCACCTGCCTTTAAGCCCGCTCCCGGCATAGCCAAGCCTTACCAGCGGGGAGAGGGTATAGAAAGAGGAGGTAGCTTTAAGCTACCTCTCCTCACCAGGCCAAGTAAACCTGTAAGCCGAGTTCTGTGCCCCGAATACTCGGAGCGGTGACCATCTATCTAGCCCTGACGTTGCCATCAGGGTCAAGCGACCAACCCGGGGACAGGCCGGGCGTCCTTATGTCCCTCTATTTGGTCTTGCTCCAGGTGGGGTTTGCCCAGCCAGCCGGTCACCCGGCTGCCGGTGAGCTCTTACCTCACCATTTCACCCTTACCCCGAAATAGGGCGGTATGTTTCTGTGGCACTTTCCCTAGGGTCACCCCACCTGGGTGTAGCC
>CAZFCV010000061.1:0-6654 GCA_964517985.1 uncultured Dehalococcoidales bacterium
GGGGATGGGGGTGGCGCTCAGGGTGAGGACATCCACCTCCTGACGCAGCTTCTTGAAGTGCTCCTTGTGGGTGACGCCGAAGCGCTGCTCCTCGTCAATGATGAGCAGCCCCGGCTCCTTGAAAATAACGTCCTTTTGCAGCAGGCGGTGGGTGCCGATGCAGATGTCCACCGTGCCCTCAGCCAGCCCGTCAAGGATGGTCTGTTGCTCCTTCGCTGTGCGGAAGCGGCTCAAGACCTCAATGCGCACCGGGAATGCCTCCAGCCTCTGGCGAAAGGTGGCGAAGTGCTGCTCGGCGAGGACGGTGGTCGGCACCAGCACGGCGACCTGCTTGCCGTCCAGTATCGCCTTGAAGGCGGCGCGGATAGCCACCTCGGTCTTGCCGTAGCCGACGTCCCCGGATACCAGCCGGTCCATCGGCTTGGGCTTGGACATATCCTCCTTAACCTCGGCGACGGCTCTTATCTGGTCGGGGGTCTCAACGTAGGGGAAGGAAGCCTCAAGCTCCTGCTGCCACACCGCATCCGGGGAGAAGGCAAAGCCGGGGACGACCTCCCGGCTGGCGTAGAGGGCGAGCAGCTCCCGGGCGGTATCCTCCGCCGATTCCCGCACCCGTTTTTTGGCTCTTGCCCACTCCTGGGTGCCCAGCCGGCTCAGGGTCGGGGGGTGGTCGCTGGCGCCGATGTAGCGGCTCAGCCGGTCTATCTGGTCGGTGGGTACATAGAGCCGGTCGCCACCGGCGTAGTGCAGGACGAGGTACTCCCGCTGCCTGCCATTACTGCTCATGGTGGTAACGCCGCTGAATCGGCCGATACCGTGCTCAATATGGACGACATGGTCGCCGGGGGTTACCTCGGTAAGGAACCGGTGGTGGGCTACCGGCCGTTTGGCGGCTAGCCGCCGCTGCTTGACAAAGCCGAAGAGTTCGGCATCGGTAAAGAGGTGGGTATTGCCGTTCATCACCCACCCCTCCGCCACCAGCCCCGGGACCAGTGTGATTGAGCCGGGCGGGGGTGGCTGCTTGATTTCGGCGAGCGGCGGGGCGATGATATCCTCCTCATCAAGCAGCTCGGATAGACGGCTTGCCTCGTGGCTGATGAGGACAACCCGGTGTTTCCTCTTCAGCAGCTGTTTGACCTTGCTCATGAACAAGGGCAGCTGTCCGGCATAGCCGGGGGCGGGGGTGAAGCTCAGCCGGTAGCCCGCTTCGCCCTCGGCGATACCCCAGCCCGTCAGTGTCAGGCATTGCCGGTTGGCTACCCCCAGCTCCTCCCACCGGAAGTAGGGACGGGGGAAGTTGCCGGGCAGCTCCCCCTGTTTTATCTTCTCCCGGCGCAGCTCGCTGGCTCTGGAATCCAGCTCCTCTATGGCGAGCTCTATATTTCGCGGTTCGTCCACCACCAGCAGGGCGTCCGCTGGCAGGTAGCTGATAATACTGTCCCCGTTGAACAGCGGGGCATAGAGTTGTGCGTCGTGTGGTCGCTGCCGGTTGAGCAGCATGGCTATTTCCTGCTGGAACTGCCGTTTCATCTCGGGATTGCAGCCGGAAAGGTCAATATTGCTTAGGGCTTTCTCCGCCTCCGGGCGGTTGACGAAGGGGGTCAGCAGCTCGGTGGCGGGGCTGATGGCAACCGTGGCTACGCTGGTCCGGGAGCGCTGGTCTGCCGGGTCAAAGAGGCGGATGCTCTCAATCCGGTTGCCGAAGAACTCCAGCCTTGCCGGCAGGTCGCCGGTGGGGGGGTAGATGTCAACGATGCCGCCGCGCTGGCTCATCGTGCCCGGCAGCTCAACCACGCCTTCCCGCCGGTAGCCCATGGCTTCCCACCGGCTCAGCAGGTGGCGAGGCTCAATATCCATGCCGGCGCTTACGGTGTGGCAGGCAGTGCGGAACTCGCTGCTGGGGGCGGTCTTCCCGGCTAATGCCACTGCCGAGGTAACGATTAGCGGTGCTCCGGTATCGCCGGCCAGGGCGGCGAGCACCCGGAGCCGCTCCAGCTCGGTGGTGGGGTCGGCGGCGATGCGCTCGTAGGGCAGGGCGTCAGGCTCGGGGAAGAGCCTTACCGTGGCGGGCGGGCACCAGATGGAGAGCTGCTCGTAGAGCTGCTTGCTGCTTCTGGGCTGTGCCGTGATAACCAGCATTGGCTGCTGCCGCCGGGTATGGAGGGCGGCCAGCAGGTAGGGCTTGGCGGCATCGGGTATGGCTGCCCGGGGACTGCCCCCCGCCTCCTGCACCTCATCCAGAAGCTGGCAGTAGGCGGGGGATTCCTCAATAAGACGGAGCAACTCAAGCAGTTTCGGCATCTTGTTCCCCACACACCCCTAGGGCTAGCCGCAACCGACTAGCCCTTAACAGAGATTGTAGCACAGGGGTAGGGCTTCATCAAACCGGGCGGCGCCTTAGTGATGCCAGGGCTAGGGCCAGGGGGAAGACCATGATAGCCGGGGTCAGTGTCAGGCTGAGCGGTGCCCCGACCGCTTCCCCCACCCAGCCCATCACCGGGGCGCCGATGGCGACCCCCGCGGTGAGCAGGGCGTGGAAGATACCGGTGGCAACCCCCCGTTCTTCCGGGGCGGCGTTATCGGCAACCAGTGCCGAGACTGAGGGAAAGAGCATTCCGTAGGCTAAGCCGTAGAGCGCCATGGCTATTGCCAGTGGCAGGAACGTCCCTGCCTGGGGGAGCATGATGAGGGCGGCTATCGCCAGGCTCAGCCCGGTGGTGGCTGGTATCCGGCGGCCTATCCGGTCGGAGAGCGCCCCGCCGGGAAGCTGGACTATTATGAACATGATGGCGAAGATAGCCAGCAGCATCCCGATGTGGAAGGCTTCCATGCCTAGCCCCCGTACGTAGAGGGGGAGGAGGGTTACCACGCCGCCGAAGGTGAAGTACTGGGCGAATATGGAGCAGTAGGCGAGGCTGAGCCCCGGTCTCTTCAGCAGCTCTTTTACCCTGGCGGAGCCTCCGCCGGGCAGGGTTTTGTTTGCCGTAGTGTCCTGCCCCCTGTCCTTGGGCAGCAAAAGGCTGGCGAGCACTCCGGCAACCAGCAGCGCCGCCCCGAGGAGAAAGAGGGGCTGGTAGCCGAGCCGGGAGACGATAAACCCGCTCAGCCCGTAGCCGACCAGGGTGGCTGCTGCCAGAGCCATGCCGTAGATGCCCATGGCTCTCCCTTTGCCGGCTCTTTCGGAGTGGCGGGCAGTGAGGGACATGGTGGCGGGACCGACAAGCCCGCCGCTTGCCCCGTGCAGTGCCCGCACCAGCGGCAGGTGGACGGGCAGGCGGGATACCGAGTAGCGGAACATGCTCAGGGCATCACCGATTAGCCCGATGGTTAACGGCAGCCGGTAGCCCACCCGGTCCACCAGCCGCCCGAAGAGGACGTTGGCGGGCGTGTTCGTTATTGAGTATAGCCCGATAATCAGCCCGATAATGCCGACGCTGGCTCCCAGCCCCGAGGCATAGAGAGCCATAACCGGTATCAGGAGGTGGGTATCCAGAAAGCCGAGGAAGGTGATGACGGAAACAATCGGTAACACCCTTCGGGGCTGGGGATATCTTACTTCCTTCATCCGGTATCAGTATACACGTATAAAATATCCTTGTTCAACCCGTGCCAGCTTGGTATAATGAAACAAACCCGTTTTTTGGTGCTGAGTGATGATAGATGAGGGTATGGAAGCCAGCACGGGGGCTCTAGTCTCCCCCTGTCACCGGATGGTGGTCAAGCTGGGCACCAGCCTGCTTACCGGCGGTAGCAACCGGCTGGACGAGGGGGTGATAGCATCTCTGGTAGGGCAGGTGGTGCAGCTCCACCAGCGGGGTGTGGAGGTGGTTGTTGTCTCCTCGGGGGCGATTGCCGCCGGCAGGGACAGGCTGGGGCTGTGCGGGGAGGTCAGGGACGTCCCGCTCAAACAGGTGCTGGCTTCGGTGGGGCAGAACTGCCTGATGAATGTCTACGAGCGGCTCTTCCGCCGGCATGGCATCACGGTAGCCCAGGCACTGCTGACCAGGGCTGACCTTTCCGACCGGGCGGGCTATCTCAATGCCCGCAATACCCTGTTCGCCCTGCTTGAGCTGCGGGTGCTGTGTATTATCAATGAGAATGATGTCGTGGCGGTGGAAGAGATTGAGGAAGCCCGGTTTGGTGATAATGATAACCTCTCCGCCATGGTCGCCAATCTGGTGGATGCCGACCGGCTGCTGATGCTCACCGATACCGCCGGGCTATATACCGCCGACCCGCGGCTTGACCCGGACGCCCGCCTCATCGCGGAGGTGGAGCGGATAGACCCGGAGATTGAGCGTCTGGCGGCGGGCAGCCACAGCCAGCTGGGCACCGGCGGCATGATTACCAAGATAGAAGCCGCCCGCCTGGCTACCGCCTCCGGCATTTCCGTGGTTATCGCCGACGGCAGGGAGCCGGATGTTATCCTGCGGCTTGCCGCCGGTGAGACAGTTGGCACCTCCTTCCTGCCCACAGGTGGCAGGCTGGATAGCCGCAAGCGCTGGATGATGAGCGGGCTTTCCGTCAGGGGGAAGCTGGTGGTGGACGCCGGGGCAAGCGTGGCGCTGCGGGAGCAGAAGCGGAGCCTGCTCGCCGCCGGTATCAGGAAGGTTACCGGCAGGTTTGAGCGTGGTGATATCGTTGATATCTATGATGCGGCGGGGGCGCGTATTGGCTGCGGTATAGCCAACTACAGCGCCGGTGATATTGCCGCCGTTAAGGGAGCCCACTCCGGGGAGATAGCCACCCTGCTTGGCTATGACTACGGCTCCGAGGTGGTGCACCGCAATAATCTGGTTATTTTAGGATAAGGAGCAAGCATGGGAACACAGGTAATCCGGGGTAGAGGTAAGCTCTACCGCATTGGCAGTGAGCAGTTTGTTGATGAAATCAGCTACCAGCTTCATGAGGACTCGTCCGCGGAGGCGGCTTACTGGTGGGGGGAGTTCACCCTTGACAGCAGCCAGAGACCTAGCGAGAGCGATAGATATATTGTGGAACTGGAAGACGGGCGCCGGGGCGAAAGCCATTTAAAAAAACTGGTCAACCGGGTGGTGCGGGGGGTGCCCCCCCGCTACATGTACCGCTTTACCGGCACTAGCCTGCTGGAGTAGTTTATAGGGAAGTCTAAGAGGGGCGGAGCCCCTCTTGTATAACCAATTCCCCTTCCCCTTGATGAGGGGAAGGGGATAAAGGGGATGGGGTAGATAAAATCCAAGGAGCTTGGCTATGAAAGCAGCAATTGAGGAGCTTGAGGAGAAGGGCAGGGCGGCGAAGGCAGCCTCGCGGCGCATGGCTTACCTCTCTACCGGGGTTAAGAACAGGGCTTTACATAACATCTCGGAGGACCTGCTCGCCAGAAGGGATGAAATCCTTGCCGCCAACCAGCTTGACTACAAAGCGGGGGAGGCGGCGGGGATGGGTGCCGCCATGCTTGACCGGCTGCTTCTGGACTCCAGCCGTATTGAGGCTATCGCCGGGGACGTGCTGACAGTGGCGGCTCTCACTGACCCGGTGGGGGAGGTCTTTGACATGCGCACCCTGCCCAACGGCTTGCAGGTGGGCCGGAAGCGGGTGCCCCTGGGGGTGGTTGGCGCCATCTATGAGAGCCGCCCCAACGTCACCGTGGACATATCCGCCCTGTGCCTGAAGTCGGGGAATGCCGTCATGCTGAGGGGGGGCAAGGAGGCGCTCCACTCCACCAGCGCCCTCGCCGGCATAATTCAGGAGGCGGCGAGCCGCGCCGGGGTGCCGGAGGGGGCGGTGCAGTTTATTGAGAATACCGACCGGGCGCTGGTGAATGAGATGCTCAAGATGGGGGAGGTTATTGACCTGCTCATCCCCCGGGGCGGGGCGGAGCTGATAAGGTTTGTCACCCGGAATGCCACCATGCCCGTGGTCAGCGGCGGTATTGGTGTCTGCCATACCTACGTGGACCGGAGCGCAAATCTGGAAAAGGCGGCTGCCATTGCCTATAACGCCAAGGTGCAGCGCCCGACGGTATGCAACGCCCTGGACACGCTGCTGGTTCATGCCGATGTGGCTGGAGCCTGCCTGCCTCTGGTGGCGGCGGAGTGGGCTAAGGCGGGGGTGGAGCTCCGCTGTGACGAGCGCGCTCTGGCTATCCTTAAAAAAGACGCTTCCCTGAAGCTCGTTCCGGCTACGGATGAGGACTGGGGCAGGGAGTTCCTGGCGCTGGTGGCGGCGGTAAGGGTGGTGGACTCCCTGGATGAGGCGCTGCGGCACATTGAGCGCTATGGCTCGGGGCATTCCGAGGCGATTATCACCGAAGAATACGGTGCTGCGATGCGCTTTCTTAATGAGGTGGACGCTGCCTGCGTCTATGCTAACGCCAGCACCCGCTTCACCGATGGCGGTCAGTTCGGGCTGGGGGCGGAGGTTGGCATCAGCACCCAGAAGATGCATGCCCGGGGCCCGCTGGGGGTGAAGGAGCTCACCAGCTACAAGTGGATTATCTTTGGCAGCGGGCAGGTACGCCCCTAGCCGGTCTTCAGCCTTTGCAGTGCTTCCTGCTGAGCCTGGAGAAGCTGCTTGATGCCCCCTTCTGCCAGCAGCAGCATGGAGTCCATTGTCTCTTTGGAGAAGGGCTTGCCTTCCGCCGTTCCCTGCACCTCAACAAACTCGCCGTTGCTG
>CAZFCV010000061.1:6664-7277 GCA_964517985.1 uncultured Dehalococcoidales bacterium
GTCAAGCATCAGGTAACCCTGGACAATGCCGACGCTGGCGGCTGCCAGGGCGCTCTTCAGCGGTATTTTGGATAGCACCCCCATATTTACCAGCTTTTCCAGGGCGAGATGCAGGGCTACATAGGAGCCGGTTACCGCCGCCGTCCTGGTGCCGCCGTCGGCTTGCAGGACATCGCAGTCCACGAGCAGGGTCCTTTCCCTTAATGCGGAAAGGTTGGTTATGGTGCGCAGGGAGCGCCCGATGAAGCGCTGGATTTCCTGGCTTCTGCCGCCAACCCTGCCGGTTACGGACTCGCGGGTGGTGCGGGTAACCGTGGCGCGGGGCAGCATGGCATATTCGGCGGTAATCCAGCCGCTGCCTCCCCCTTTGAGGAAGGGCGGTACCCTCTCCTCAACGCTGACCGAGCACAGTACCCGGGTCTGTCCCAGCTCTATCAGCGCCGAGCCTTCGGCAAAATCCTGGAACCCGGGTGTTATTTTTACCGGGCGCAGTTCGTTGTAGGCACGTCCGTCAACTCTCTTCACAAAAACCCTCCTGGCAGTATCTGTGAGTATAACACTCACCGGCAGGATTGGCAATTTTAGCTATTTCTTTATCTACCTCACCCCCTTT
>CAZFCV010000062.1:0-2539 GCA_964517985.1 uncultured Dehalococcoidales bacterium
CGATATCGTGTCCTCCACAGAGACCCCTATGAGGATAAATAATAGGGATTTCCCTACTCGGGCTGGTGCCAGCCTCGCCCAGATTGAGCTTAGCAAGCACATTTTGGAAAAGCTGGAACAGCCACAAAGGAAACTAATTAATAAGCTTATTCTAAAAAAGACAAATTCTCGTAGCAACATGGAAAACAAATTGCTTGATGGCATCCATTGGCTAGCAGAATCTACAAAGCCGGATACGAATAATGCAAAGCTTGCGAAAATCAGCTTTGCACTAGAAACACTAATCGCGGGCGAGCCTAAGAGCGAGGAGCTAAAGGTTCGCGGGATTACTGCAATGTTGGCTGAGAGAGCAGCATTTATTGCGGGTACAGAACTTGATGATAGGCGGGCAATAGACAAGGATATTCGTAAATACTATGGAATACGAAGCAATGTAGTTCATGGTAGCGAGGGAGGAGTTTCACTAGACAACATCGATAGTTTTGGACAACTAGTTCGTCGCCTAGCTCTTGCTTTATTTGAAAAACTAGACAAACTAGGAAGCGAACTAAGTGATACCGAGAAATTAGCGGCATGGGTGAGAGAAAAGAAATATACTCTCCCTGACAACAGTAAGAAGGAGGACACCTAAATGCCACAAGCCAGAGTGGGGATAATCGGGGGGAGCGGGCTTTATGATATTGAGGGGCTGACCGATATTGAAGAGGTTGACATAAATACGCCGTTCGGCAAGCCGAGCGCTCCCATCGTCACCGGCAGGCTGGAGGGGGTGGGGGTGGCTTTTCTGCCCCGGCACGGGAGGGGGCACCACATCCCCCCTTCCGAAATCCCGGCACGGGCTAATATCTACGCCCTGAAGGGGCTGGGGGTGGAGCATATCATCGCCATTAACTCGGTGGGCAGCTTCAAGGAGGAAATCAAGCCCGGCGACCTGCTCATCCCCGACCAGCTTATTGACCGCACCCGCAACCGGATAGGCTCCTTCTTCGGCGGGGGCATCGTTGCCCATGTCCCCTTCGCCGACCCCTTCTGTCCCGCCCTGAGCAAGATTGTTTCGGATGCCGCCAGGGAGGCGGGGGCAACCGTCCACCCCAAGGGCACCTACGTAGTCATGGAGGGTCCCGCCTTCTCCACCCGGGCGGAGTCAAGGCTATACCGCTCCTGGGGGGCGGACGTTATCGGGATGACGGCACTGCCCGAAGCCAAGCTGGCAAGGGAAGCTGAAATCTGCTATGCTATCATTGCCTGCGTCACCGACTACGATAGCTGGAAGGAGAAGAGCCCGGCAATCACGGCTGACGTTATCCTCAAGGTCCTGCGCCAGAACATTGCTACGGCAAAGAGGATTATCAAGCTGGCGGTGGGCAGGATACCGGAGGCGCGCCACTGCGCCTGCGCCGATGCCCTCAGCACCGCCATTGTTACCGCCGCGGAGTCCATACCCGCCGGGCAGAGGGAGAAGCTCGGCAGACTAATCGGCAAATACGTAAAAGGAGATAGCTAACCGACCATGCCCGACCTGGAGTTCGGCTGCCGCCCGACTATCATCGGCAGCATGCCCCACACCGACCCGCAGGCGGCGTGCTCCCTGGTGGTTAAATACCTCAGGGACATCCCCGCCTGGCCCCAGCTGCCCAGGCGCTCCTTCCGGGAAAACATGTACGTCCAGTTCAGCGAGGGCTTCCCCGGCTTGGTGGTGAGCGGAGACCGGGCATATATAGACCGCTCCCGGGAGCGGGAAAAGCCGCTGGAGCAGCTCTATGCCGCCTATCTGGACAACGATATCGACCGGTTTCCCGTCAGCCCGGAGTATGCCGCCGGTCTGCACTATTTCCTGGGCTTGCACGACCTATCCCCCCGGGCGGTCAAGGGGCAGGTAACCGGGCCGATAAGCTGGGGGCTGACCATGACCGATGACAGCCAGCGCTCCATAATCTATGACGATACCCTGGCTGACGCCGCCGCCAAGCTGCTGCGGCTGAAGGCAGCCTGGGAGGAAAAGAAGCTTAAAGAAATCTCGCCCGATACCATTATCTTTGTTGACGAGCCGTACATGGCTTCCTTTGGCTCCGCCTTTGTCTCGCTATCCCGGGAGAGGGTTATCAGCCTGCTGGAAGAGGTTTTTGCCGGGCTCAGCGGGCTAAAAGGGGTGCACTGCTGCGGCAACACCGACTGGTCAGTCCTGCTCGCCACCAGCGTCAACATCCTGAGCTTTGACGCCTACAGCTACGCCCGGTCGCTCAGCCTCTACCCCGCCGAGGTCAAGGGGTTTCTGGAAGGGGGCGGGGCTATTGCCTGGGGGATTGTCCCCAACGATGAGCTGTCACTAGCCCGGGAATCGGTAGCCAGCCTCAAGGACCGCCTGGAGGAGGCAATGGCGCCCTTCACCAGAAACGGCATCCCCTTCCGGCAGTTGATAGCGCAGGGGCTGCTCACCCCCGGCTGCGGGCTAGCTTCTCTGGCTGGTGAGGAGCTTGCCGAAAGAGCCCTCCAGCTCCTGGTGGAACTCTCCGCCGAGATAAGAAGGCGCTATTTATAA
>CAZFCV010000062.1:2549-7267 GCA_964517985.1 uncultured Dehalococcoidales bacterium
TATCCCCCCAGGGAGAGGGGGTCACCCAACAAACGGCTCATCAGGAGGTAACGGTTGCTCATGGAATGCCAGATTGATGATAATAAAGCCGGGTGCCCCTGCACCTATGAGCCCTGCCCCCGGAAGGGCAAGTGCTGCGACTGTATCAGCTACCACCTGGAGCTTGATGAGCTCCCCGGCTGCGTCTTCCCGCCGGAGATAGAGAAAACCTATGACCGCTCCGTTGCCCGCTTTGTCACCGTCTTCGCCGGTAAAGCCCGGAGGTAGCGTTAAGTGCTGACTTTCGGCTATTATTAAAAGCGGGGCAGCGAGGGGGTGCCTGTGGCAGGAAGCCCATGAAGTCAGTCTATCTGCTCACCGGAGCGCCGGGAAGCGGCAAGACAAGCATCATCAAGCAGGCGGTGGCGGCAGCAAGGGGCAGCACCGGCGGGTTCTACACCGAGGAGATAAGAAGCCGAGGGGTAAGGCAGGGCTTCCGTCTGGTCACCCTGGACGGGGACACCGCCACCCTGGCTCACACTGACATTCAAAGCCATTACCGGGTCAGCCGCTACCGGGTTGACCTTGATAGCCTGGAGCGGGTCGGCGTCTCCGCCCTGCGCCGGGCAGGGCAGCATAGCGACCTGGTGGTCGTTGATGAAATCGGGAAGATGGAGCTCTTCTCCCCCCGCTTCCGGGAGACTGTGATGGAGATAATAGACAGCGGGAAAATGGTGCTGGGGACAATCATGCTTGCCCCCAACCCGTGGGCGGATGCCATAAAGAGCAAACCGCAGGTAAAGCTGGTGGAGGTAACCAGAGCCCGCCGGGACCAGGCGCTGGCGGAACTATCGGGCTGGCTCAACGCCACCGGCAGGGACATGAAATGAAGCCGAAATCGCCGTTACCGGAAATGGTGCAAGCCCTGCTTGACCCCGGCGTCTACCCGGAGGCGACGCAGCAGGTAGAGCTGGCGCAGACCCAGATGTCGTTCGTCTTTCTGACTGACGACTACGTGTACAAGACGAAAAAACCGGTGAACCTGGGCTACCTGGACTACTCCACGCTGGACAAGCGCCGTTTCTTCTGCCAGCGGGAGGTCGAGCTCAACCGGCGCCTCTGCCCCGATGCCTACCTCGGCGTGGTGGCTATAACCCGGGGCAGCGGTGGTATCTCCCTGGACGGCGAGGGGGAAACCATAGAGTATGCCGTAAAGATGCGGCGCCTGCCGCAGGCGAGGATGATGAATGTGCTCCTCGCCGGCAACCGGGTAGCCCCGGAAATGGTCGCCAGCGTGGCGCAGAAGCTGGCGGGGTTTCACCGCGAGGCAGAGACGAATGCCGCCATCGGCACCTTCGGCGGGCGGGATACCGTCATCCAGAATACCGAGGAGAACTTCATCCAGACGGAAGGGTACATCGGGCGCACCATCTCCCCGGAGCAGCACCGCAGCATAAAGGGCTATACCAATGACTTTATCTCTAAAAATACCCCCTTATTCCAGAGACGGGTAGAGGAGGGGCGGATACGGGACTGCCATGGTGACCTCCATGCAGCACATATCTGCTTTAGCGATGGCATCTGCATCTACGATTGCATTGAGTTTAACGACCGCTTCCGCTACTGCGATGTTGCCTCCGAGGTTGCCTTCCTGGCTATGGATTTGGACCACTATGGGCAAGCTGACCTCTCCCGCCACTTTGTCGGTGCCTACATTGAGCAGAGCCGGGATAAGGGGCTGGAGGAGCTACTCCGGTTCTATAAGTGCTACCGGGCTTATGTCCGCGGCAAGGTGGAAGGCTTCCAGCTTGACGACCCCCATATCCCGGAAGAGGGGAAGGCAAGGGTTCTGGCTATCGCCAGAAGCTACTTCAGGCTTGCCCGGTCCTATATATGACGACGGAAGCGGAACAAGGAGGCGATAAATTGAGAGAGCCGTTTGCCCGATTTGTGGAAAGTGAGCTTGGTTCTGGCTTTGTCCTCATTGCCTGCGGCCTACCCGGCACCTGGAAAACAGAGACCACCGAGGAAGTAGCCCGGACTAAGGGCTATCCACTGCTCCGGACTGACCTGATACGACTGGAGGTGCTGAAAAATGAGGATGTCTTTGACGAAAAGGTAGCCTCAAATATGGACAAGCGGGAGATGGTTTATGACGAGATGTTCCGGCAAGCCGACGAGGCTCTGGACAGGGGTGAAGGCGTGATACTTGACGCTACCTTCGTTACCCAGTCGCTGCGAAAGCGTGCCGCGGCAATTGCTGCCAAGCACAATCTGCGCTTCATCACCCTGCAAACGGACTGCCCGCAGGAGGTGTCAATAAGGCGAATCCTGGCGCGCAGCAAGGAGGACTACGTGTCAAACGCCCTCACCGAACAGGCTTACCAGAACAACAAGAAGAGATTTGAAGCGGTGGACCTGAAGGACCTGAAAGAGTCCTATCCCGGGCTGGAGCTTGAGCACCTGATAGTTGATACCACCGGCGATGCCCCGGAAGACTGGTATATCACCAGCGTGGACATGTTATAATTAATTGCCCGGAGCCAGCGGACAGGCTGGCAAGCAATGCCAGGGCGAGAATTCTCGCCCTGGAAATGCCGGATGGCAGAATGTAGAGGAGTAGCTAATGACCGATTACGACATCAAGGACCCGAAGCTGGCTGGTGCCGGCAGGCAGCGGATAGAGTGGGCGGCCCGGGAGATGCCGGTGCTGAAGATAATCCAGGAGAGGTTCGGGAAGGAGAAGCCGCTTGCCGGCGTGCGCATCTCCGGCTGCCTCCATATCACCACGGAGACGGCAAACCTGGCGCTGGCTCTGCAGGCGGGGGGCGCTGACCTCGTTCTGTGCGCCTCCAACCCCCTGAGCACCCAGGACGATGTTGCCGCCGCCCTGGTGGTAGAGTACGGGATTGCCACCAATTCCATCAACGGGGAGGACGAGGAGACATACTACCGGCATATCAATACGGCACTGGATAATAAACCCCAGCTTACCGTTGATGACGGTGCTGATTTGGTTACCACCCTCCACACCAGACGAGCCGAATTAATAAGCAACGTTATCGGCGGCACCGAGGAGACAACCACCGGCGTTATCCGTCTGCGCAGCATGGAGCAGGCGGGGAGGCTGAACTACGCCATAATTGCCGTAAATGACGCCCAGACCAAGCACCTGTTTGACAACCGCTACGGCACCGGGCAGAGCACCATTGACGGCATCACCCGCGCCACCAATATCCTGTGGGCGGGGAAGAAGGTGGTCATCTGCGGCTACGGCTGGTGCGGGCGCGGCGTTGCCACCAGAGCCCGCGGGCTCGGGGGGCACGTTATCGTCGCCGAGGTTGAGCCGCTCCACGCCCTGGAGGCAGTCATGGACGGCTATCCGGTCTTGCCCCTGGCGGAGGCGGCAAGGGTGGGCGATATCTTCGTCACCGTTACCGGCGACAAGCATGTTATTGACCGGAGCCACCTTGAGGTGATGAAGGACGGCGCCATCCTGGCAAACAGCGGGCACTTCAACGTGGAGATAAATATCCCCGCCCTGGAAAGCCTGGCGCGGGGCAAGCGGCGCATACGCCCCCTGGTTGACGAGTATGAACTGGCTGGCGGGCGCCGCCTCTATCTGCTGGGGGAGGGGAGACTAATCAATCTGGCGGCAGCGGAGGGGCACCCCGCCAGTGTGATGGATATGAGCTTCGCCAACCAGGCGCTGTGCCTGGAGTACCTCGTGAAGAACCGGCAGGGGCTTGAGCCCCGGGTCTACCCGGTACCGGAGGAGATTGATAAAATGATTGCCCGGCTAAAGCTCGAGTCCATGGGCATCAGCATTGATAGTTTAACACCAGAGCAAAGGGAATACCTGACCAGCTGGGAGGAAGGAACATAGATATGGAGGAAAAGATGTCAAACAGCTTCAACAGCTCCCCTGCCTACATGTTTACCTCGGAGTCGGTTACCGAGGGGCACCCGGACAAGCTATGCGACCAGATATCAGATGCCGTTCTGGACACCATCCTGGGGCAAGACCCCTACGCCCGGGTCGCCTGCGAGACAGCGGTGACCAATGGCCTGGTAGTGGTTATGGGGGAGATTACCACCGATTGCTACGTTGATATCCCGCAAACAGTGCGGCAGGTGATCCACGATGTCGGCTATAACGAGCCGGAGTACGGCTTTGAATACCAGTCCTGCGGGGTGATGGTCTCCATCAAGGAGCAGTCCGGCGACATTGCGCTGGGGGTGGATAAATCGCTGGAGGCGAAGGCAGACCCAGCCCGCCATGATAACCTTGACGAGGTTGGCGCCGGCGACCAGGGGATGATGGTCGGCTTTGCCTGTAACGAGACGCCGGAGTTCATGCCGCTACCCATCACGCTGGCGCACAAGCTATGCCGGCGCCTGGCTCAGGCGAGGAAGGACGGAACCCTGCCCTACCTCCGCCCCGACGGCAAATCACAGGTAACGGTGGAGTACCGCCACGGCGTTCCCCAGCGGGTTGACAGCGTCGTCATCGGCGCCCAGCACGACCCCGACGTCAGCCCGGACAAAATCAGAAATGACATAATCAGCCAGGTAATAGGTGCCGTCATCCCCGATTCACTGATAGACAGCGGCACAAGCTACCACGTCAACGCCACCGGGCGCTTCGTTATCGGTGGCCCGGTATCGGATACCGGTTTCACCGGGCGCAAACTCCTGGTTGACACCTACGGCGGCATGGCACGGCACGGCGGCGGCGC
>CAZFCV010000063.1:0-7253 GCA_964517985.1 uncultured Dehalococcoidales bacterium
ATTCAGCGGGAGTACCGGGTAAAGGGGATCTTCCAGGCTCAGGAGATGACACTGGCTGACCGCCTGGCTTTTGTCACCAGACAGGAAATGGCTTCCGTGCTGGGGAGGACGGCCTTCACCGACCGCGCCAGCCAGATTCTGGTCAGCATTGAGCCGGCTGGCGCTGAGGCTAGCTTTATCAGCGAATTTGAGACCCTGGGCATAGACGGGGAAATCAGGAGCTGGAGCGAGTATGGCGGTGCCATCGGCGGCATCGTCTCCAGCTTTGACATGATTACCTCCCTCATAGGTGGTATTGGACTGGTGGTAGCCGCCATCGTCATGTTTATCGTCATCTACATCAACGTGGTGAACAAGAAACGGCAGATTGGCATACTGCGCGCCATCGGTATCCGGAGGGATGTCATAATCTATTCCTATCTCACCCAGGCTCTATTCTATACCGTCCTGGGGATAATCTTCGGCGGGCTGCTGTTCGGCTTCGTCATCCAGCCCTATTTTGAAGCCTACCCGCTTGACCTGCCCATAGGGATGATGAGCCTAGCCGTTGAACCGGTAACAGTACAGATTGCCGTCCTGGGACTGCTCGTGGCGGCGGTCTTTGCCGGGCTTATTCCGGTGCTGGGTATCATCCGGCAGAGTATTATCAAAGCTATTTGGGGGAACTAAAGAAATGATCAGAGTGCAGAACCTGCAAAAGGTCTACGGTCAGGGCACGGCATCCGTCCACGCCCTTAAAAACATCAATATAGAGGTCAAGCCTGCCGAGTTTGTTGCCATCATGGGACGGAGTGGCTCCGGTAAGTCCACCCTGCTGCATGTCCTGGGGCTTCTGGACATGCCAACCAGCGGCGAGTTCTATATTGAAAATAAAAATGTCCTGAAGCTATCCGCCGAGGAAAGAGCCCGCTTCCGTCTGGAACAGCTAGGCTATGTCTTCCAGGAGTACTCCCTAATCGGGGAGATGACGATTCTGGAGAACGTCTACCTGCCGGCTCTCTGTCTGGCGCCGGGAAACGGCTACCGGAAACGGGCGGTGGAGATGCTGGAGACCGTCGGGCTGGGGAAGCGGTTGAACCACTACCCCAGCGAGGTATCCGGGGGCGAGCAGCAGAGGGCAGCCATTGCCCGGGCGCTGATAAACAAGCCAAAGATACTGTTCGCCGACGAACCGACCGCGAGCCTGGATGCCGCCTCGGCAAGGGTTATTCTGGGGCTATTCCAGAGGCTGAATAGAGAGCTGGGGCAGACAATCGTCATGGTGACCCACGAGCCTGAGGACGAGAAGCATGTGGACCGGGTAATCTGGCTAAAGGACGGGCTCGTCTGGGAAAAGAATGGGCAATAGTGGTATAATTTTCTGGTAAGGCATTGCGAGAGTTAATGGGATGAAAAGATGGCAAATTGTAGCTGTCCTGCTCCTGAGTCTGATAGCTACTTTTTTAGTCCCCGGCCCCACCCAGGCTAGTCCGGAGGGGGACGCCTGGGACAGGTACCCCCTCCCCGAGAAGGGCAGGGCGGGCGGCTGGGTGCTGACCAGCGATGTCACCAGCGAGACGACCGGCGTCACCGCTATCAGCGTTGCCCGTGATGGCACTATCTATGCCGCCACCAGGGAGATTAGCGGCTCACCACTGAACGGCTATAACCTTTTTAAGTCCACCGATGACGGCTATAGCTGGACACCGCTGTGGCAAATCCCGGACAGCGATAACCCGGGCGGCAGCCTGGAGGCAATCGCCCTTGTCCTGCCCCAGCCGGATGACGCCGGCACCCTCTACCTGGCGACCCGCTATAATGTCTACCGTTCCCGCGATGGCGGTGAGCGCTTCACCAGGCTCAGCCAGCCACCCCTCACCACCGGGCTGACCCCGGCTAATAGCGCCTTAATTTCTTCGCTTGATGTCACCGGCAGTGACGGCAAGCATCTGGTTCTGGTCTCTACCGGTGACGCCGACCCTCTGGACTACGGCGGCGTCTACCTTTACGATGAAGGGCGCCCCTTTACCCCGTGGGCTGACCTCCGGGCAGGCGAGGTTGCTGCCGGCAGCAGCTACGACGTTGCCGTAGCTGCCTTCTCCCCCGGCTTTGCCGACGACCAGCAGGTCGTTGCCGTTATAACCGACGAGACGAATACCATCATTACCACCAGGGTCGGTGCCGCCCGGTGGGGCGACACCGTTGGTGACGCCGTCCTGCCCGGCTTGGCTGCCAGCGGCGGTTCCATCGCCTTCCCCGCCGATTACGAGTGCGACGTTGACGGGGACACGTATTCCCAGTATGTCGGCTTGAATGACGGCGGGTTTGGCGGCGGCATCTTCACCATAACCGGGGCGGCGGCGCCCGATAATTCCGTGGTGACACCCCTGCTCCCGGTTCCGGTGCATACCCTGGACTTCGTCGGCGAGACAATCAGCCCCACCATCGTCGCCGGGCTGACCAACGGCGGGCTATTCTACCTCAGCAGCACGGCGGCCACCGGCTTCGGCGGGGACTCCATTGACCCTGAGGACTTCAGCGGCGGCTTAGCCAATACCCCGCCCTCAGCGCCGCCGGCGGTAAATACCTGTGTCGCCATAGGAGAGTTCCATGGCTCGGGCTACTTCGTCTATGCCGGCACCTCCGGCATCGGTGGCGGCTTTGCCCGCAGCGTGGATAGCGGCGCCAACTTCGCCCGCACCTCCCTCATCTGCGATGACCTCATGACCGTCACCGATATGGCAGTATCGCCGGTCTATGACGAAGACGACACAATCTATATCATTACCGAGGGGCACTCCGGGAGCAAGCTCCTGTGGCGGACAACCAGCCGCGGGGAGACCTGGGACGCCGTGCTGACCGAAGGGCAGCTGCTGGGCGACGACGGCGGTGACGTGGAGGCAGTGGGCGATTTTGATAAGGTAACCATATCCCCCAAGTTCGCCACCGATACTACCCTGTTCATCGGTGAGTCCGAAGCCGGACCGGATATATGGCGGTCAACCGAGAACGGCTCCCGGTTCTGGCTCCTGCCGTTAAAGCCGACAACCGCCGGTATTGACGCCTGGGCAGCCGCCGGGATAAAGAAGCTGCTCGTCGGCGACAGCGGGGGCAACTTCTACCGGACAACCAACAACGGCTTGACCTGGAGGGAGGAGGCCACCGGTCTCTCCGGCTTCAGCTCCCTGAGGCTATCCCCGGACTATGAGAATGACGAAACCATCCTTGCCGCCGACGATAGCGGCAGTATATTTCTTTCCACCGATGACGGTGAGACCTGGCAGAGACCGGTAGCCGATGATGCCGGCATGGGCGGTGGCACCACGGCTGCATTCTCACCGTATTTTGCCGATGACAGCACCATCTACGCCGCCGATTCCGCCACCGACAGCGGCATCCTGCGGCTTATTATCGGTGAGGACAGGGAGTGGCGGCGCATTGACCGGCTAAATCCGGGGCGTGTTGAAGAGGTCGCCGCCAGTACTACCGGCCTCCATATTGCGGAAGATGGGGACGGCTTGAGCGTGCTCTACGCCACCAGCGCCGACCCGGTAGCGGAGCGGGCACCCGGCACCAGCCCGGCGGAGGGTGGGGTAGCACGCTGCCTCAATCCAGGCGACTCCCCCTTCCCGAGCACCGATGCCCCGCTATTTGAGATGGTAAATACCGAACTGCCCGGGGGTAGTGAGCTATCCGGCTTGTGGTACGCCGGGGGGCATAGCCTGTGGTCTATTGATACCACTGCCTCCCCCATGGCGCTATACACCTATCAGGACATGCTTACCGTGTCTCCGGAACCGGGCTCGCCCGCCGATGGCGCCCCCTCCGGCAGGCAGACCAGCAGCCGGCTCTCCTGGCAGGCTATCCCCGGTGCCACGTCCTACGAGGTATGGTATGATACCGACCCCGGTTTCCGGCAATCACCGGTCAGACTCTACTCCCGGATACCAGAGGTTAGTATCAGCGGTCTGGATAGCGGCACCACCTACTACTGGCGGGTAAGGGCGGGTAGGGCAGGCGCTTCACTTTTCGCGCCGGGCGCTACCATCGCCCTCGGTGCCCCTGCCCTGAGCCGGTTCTCCGCCACCCGGTCATTTACCACCGCCCTCGGTGCCGGTGGCTGGTCGCCCTTCGCCGCCCCCGACGGCATTGCCCCCGTACCCGGGGCAACCGGCATTGCCCTGAGACCAAACTTCTCCTGGAACCCGGCGGACCGGGCGGCTGGCTACGAGCTGGTATTAGCCCGGGACGGCAGCTTCAGCGATGTGGTTGTCTCCCGGACAGGCGATGATGCCCTGCCCTCCCCGGTCTGGACATGTGACACGGAGCTGGACTATGACACCACCTACTACTGGAAGGTGAGGGCGGTCAGCCCCACCAGCTCCAGTCAGTGGGCGGCGGGGATATTTACCACCCGGTCGGCACCGGCGTCATCCCCGGCACCACCGGCGCCGCCGTCGCCATCACCGCCGGCGGATACCCCCGTTTCTAGCTGGATGATGCTGGCTATCGTGGTGCTGCTGGTGGTTGTGCTGCTGATTCTGGTAATAACTACCCGGCGGCACCAGTGACGTGCCATGACCAATAAGAGGGAAGGAAGATATATTTGAGGCAGGGGTTATGCTCCGGGCAGAAGCCCCACAGTTGCTATTTTGCCCGGTTCTAATTTATATTTATCTAGGGAGGCTTTAAGATGAGAAGATGGGGAATAATCGCAATCCTGGTGCTGTGTCTGCTTCTTGCCGGCGCTACCGCCTGTACCCCGGGGGGTGGCACGGAAGAGGTCAGCCAGCAGCTAGTTGAGGTGGTCAGGGGGGACCTGACGGTCACCATTAGCGGCAGCGGCAATATAGGCGTCTCCAGTGACCAGCGCCTGTCCTTCAGCAGCGGCGGTAAGATTGACCGGATATATGTTGAGGAAGGCGATGAGGTTAACAAAGGCGCTCTCCTTGCCCGGCTGGACACCAGCACCCTGGAGCTAGCCCTGTCCCAGGCACAGCTAGCCCTTGATGAGGCAGAGTATAACCTGAAGCAGCTCAAGGACGTCCTGCATGCCTCCCATGACCTGGTAAAACTAGCCGAGGCACAGCTTGAGCTGGCAGAGCAGGCAGTGGCGGAGAACCAGAAGCAGCTGGACGAGGCAGTTATAATCGCCCCGTTTTCGGGCACGGTCACCAGCATCTATGCCGAGGAGGGGGATATTGTCCCCTCTCCCGCCATGGCACCCCAACCCGTGATATACCTCACCGACCCCACCACCCTGGAACTGGCTGCCGAGGTGGACGAGATAGATATACCCTTGGTAGCCGAGGGACAGAGGGCTACTGTTGAGGTGGATGCCCTGCCCTACGCCTTGTTTGAGGGCGAGGTCACTTCAATAGCAACACTGCCCAGTGCCCAAGCCGGGGTTATAGTCTATCAGGCAAAAATTGCTCTTGCCATCCCCGCCGACTCCGGGATAAGGCTCGGCATGAGCGCCACCGCCGACATCGTCACCGCCGAGCGCAGCGATGTCCTCCTGGTGCCGAGCCGGGCGGTCACCCAGGATAGCCAGGGCAACCCCATGGTCAGGGTGCTGGTCAACGATGAAATCGTGGAGAGGGCGGTTGTTCCGGGGATAAGCGATGGTATTGACACCGAGATTGTGAGCGGTCTTAAAGAAGGCGAAACGGTGGTGATAATCCGCACCAGTCAGCCCTCCGGGACCGGGTTGTTCGGGTAGTAAACCGGAAGAGAAGCCGCATGACAAAAGAATTGATTGAACTGGAAAACGTCACCAAGGTCTACCGCATGGGGAAGATTGATGTCCCTGCCCTCCGGGGGATAACCCTGTCTATTGAAGAAGGAGAGATGGTGGCTATCATCGGTGCCTCGGGTTCGGGCAAGTCCACCCTGATGAATATCATTGGCTTCCTGGATCAGCCAACCCTGGGCAGTTACACCTTTGAAGGGGCTGATGTCAGCCGCTTTAGCGATAACCATCTAGCCGAGATGAGAAATAAGAAGCTCGGCTTCGTCTTTCAGGAGTACAACCTTCTGTCCCGTGCCAGCGCTTTAGCCAACGTTGAGCTGCCCCTTGTCTACAGTGGCCGCCGCAACAAGCACCAGCAGGCGATGGAGGCACTGGGACGGGTGGGGCTGGGGGAGAGGGCTACCCATAAACCCACCGAGCTATCCGGTGGTGAGCAACAGCGGGTAGCCATTGCCCGGGCGCTGGTCAACAAGCCCGCCGTCATCCTCGCTGACGAGCCTACCGGCAACCTGGACAGTGCCGCCACAGACGAGATTATCTCTATCTTTCAACAGCTTAACCGGGATGGCATCACCGTTATCATGGTCACCCATGAGCCGGATATTGCCCAACAGACCAAGCGCATCATTCGCCTCTATGATGGGAAGGTCGCCAGCGATGAGAGGGTTACCTAGGCAACTCATGGTTAATTCAGAGTGGCGGGGAGACTTAGCGTGAAGTATTTTGATTCGTTTGCCATTGCCATAAGGTCGTTATTTGCCAACAAGATGCGCTCTATACTGACCATGCTCGGCATCATCATCGGGGTCGGCGCCGTAATCGCCATTATGGCCGGGGGCAGGGGAATGGAAAATTATGTTACCTCCACCCTGGAGGACCTGGGCACGGACGTGCTCTACGTGCAGCCGACCAATCCGGATGCGCCGGGGGCGGCGGCACTTTCCCCCGGCTACGCCGAAGCCAGCCTAACCCTGGAAGATGCCGAGGCTATAGCCCGCATCCCATCGGTGCTGGGGGTAGCCCCCACCAACGAGAACTTTATTGAATTGACCTACGGTGATAAAACTATCTCTTCGGTGATAGAAGGCACCAGCCCCGAATTTCAGGAGGCGTTTGGCTATGATATGGCTGCCGGTCAGTTTTTCACGGAGCGGCACGTAGCCTCAAGGGATATGGTGATTGTGCTGGGGAGTGAGACCGCCGAAGACCTGTTCGGTGATGATGACCCCCTGGGGCAAAAGATCAAGCTCAGGGGGAAACGGTTTACCGTTATCGGGGTACTGGAGCCCAAGGGGGTTGTGTTCTTCGGTATCAGCCTGGATGCACTGGTGGCAGTACCGATTACCACCTACCAGTCCCGGCTCTTTACCCTGCGCACCCCTGGCGGAGAAGACGCCGTCCAGTCAATCGGGGTTATGGTTTCCGGTCCCGAGGCGATGCCTGATGTGATATCTGATATTGAAACCTCCCTTAGGAAACGCCACGGTATTGATGCTGATGATAAAGATTATTTTACCAAGGT
>CAZFCV010000064.1:0-3307 GCA_964517985.1 uncultured Dehalococcoidales bacterium
CAAATCGCCAAGAACATCTACAATGTCCCCCGGGTGGTCTGCCGCATCTACGACCCCTTGCGCCGGGAGCTATATAACACCATGGGTATAGAATCCTTAAGCCCAACCACCATTTTTGCCCAATTGCTAAAGGAGAAGCTGGAGGGGTAAGGCCAGGGTATGTATATCGTTGTCGTCGGCGGCGGGGAAATCGGCTACTATCTGGCTAAGGCACTGCTGGATGAAGGGCACGAGGTGCTGATACTGGAGAAAAGCGCCGAGGAGACCGATTTTATCTGCAACCAGCTGGGCGGTATCTGCATGCGGGGTGACGGCTGCGAGGTGACCACCCTGGCTGACGCCGGGACGGGACGGGCTGATATGCTCATCGCCGTAACCGGCGATGATGAAGATAACCTGGTCGCCTGCCAGGTCGCCAAACATAAGTTTAACGTGCCCCACACCATCGCCCGCATCAAAGACCCCAGGAATGAGGTTATCTTCAAGCAGCTGGGGATTGATGTTACCGTGAGCAGCACCTCGGTTATTCTGGAGCATATAGAAGAAGAGGTGCCAACACACCCGCTGACACACCTGATGACGCTCCGGGATAAAGGGCTGGAGATCGTGGAGATAAAGGTCCCCGCCGATTCCCCCAACGCCGGTAAACAGGTTAAGGAGCTTTCCCTGCCACCGGGAAGCACGCTGTCACTGGTGATTCGTGACCAGGAGAAGCCCCGCATCCCCAGAGCCGATACCGTCATTCAGGCTGGAGACCGGGTAATAGCCGTTACCCCCCCCGAGCTGGAAACAGAACTACGAACGGCGCTGAGTGGCGCTTAGGCTAGCCCTCCATCGCCTTTACCTTGTCCAGCCGGCGCTGGTGTCGGCCCCCCTCAAACTCGGTGCTGAGAAAGGCGCCAATAATATCCGCCACCACCCACAGGTCACCCCCCGCTGCCAGACAGAGGATATTGGCGTCATTATGGTGGCGAGACCGAGCCGCAGTAAAAGCATCATGGCATAGCGCCGCCCTCACCCCCCTGACCTTGTTGGCGGCAATACTCATGCCAATGCCGGTATCGCATATCAGGATACCATAATCAAACTCACCGCTGGCTACCGCCTCCGCCACCTTCCGGGCAACATCGGGGTAGTCCACCGGGTCAGCACGGTAACAGCCAACATCCTCACAGCTATGCCCCGACCGGACAATCAGGGGCGCGATGGCTTGCTTGAGAGATAGCCCCCGGTGGTCACCACCAAGCACAATGCGCACTTTTCTAACCCCCTTCCCTGGTCATTATATCACCGCATACCTTGCGGAGTTCCAAAACCGGTATTACCCCCTCCCGCAGCACCACCGGCACCTCCCCGGTAACATCCACTATGGTTGACTCCCCGCCCCCGGGGCACCGCCCCCCGTCAATTACTAAATCTACCTCATCGCCAAGCTGGGCGCAAACCTCACCCGCGGTCAACGGGCTCGGTTGACCGCTCCGGTTGGCGCTGGTGCCCACAACCGGGGCACCCACCCCATCAATGAGGGCAAGCGGGATGGGATGAGCCGGCACCCGGACGGCTACCGTAGCCGCCCCCGCAGTGACAATATCCGCTACCGCGCTCGAGCGGGGCAAAACAAGCGTCAGGGCACCGGGCAGGAACCGGTACGCCAGGAGCCAGGCGACCTCCGGCACCGGATAAGCCACCTCGCCAATCTGCGAGGTGCTCGCCAGGAGCAGGGGGAGCGCCATATGCCGCGGTCGCTGTTTGACAACATAGACCCGCTCCACCGCCGCCGCCAGACTGGCGCAGGCACCCAGCCCATAGACGGTGTCCGTGGGAAAGGCGACCAGCCCCCCCTGCCTGAGGAGAGAGATGCCCCTCTCCACCTGAGGTCTGACATCAGCGGGAACCCTGTCCAGCATGGCTTTCATCCACCACAACCCCTGCGGTGACAGTATAACACAGCATCAGCCGGGGAAAACAAGATGCTTGATTTTTATACCCGCAGTTTGTTATACTTACACTAATTCAAATAATACAAGCGGCAGGGGCATGATAGAGATACACCTTGATGAGACGACACAGCTTCCACTCTACAAGCAGATAGCCGAGCAGGTAAGAAAACTCGTCGCCACCAACCGGCTTCTGCCGGGGGAACACCTGCCCACGGTCCGGCAGCTGGCGCACTCCCTGCATGTTAACCCGGGGACGGTGGTCAGGGCTTACCTGGAGCTGGAGCAGGAGCGAATCGTGGTGTCGCGGCGCGGGGGCGGCACCATTGTATCCGCCCGGGCGGATGACCCCCGGTTGCAAATGAGGCAGCAGCGGCGCCTCTCCAGTATGGTCAGCAGCAATATTGTGGAGGCTCTGAGCCTCGGCTATAGCCCGGAGGAACTGGAGGCAGCCTTCCACCTGCACCTGGCGCGCTGGCGTGAGGAGCAGAAGGCGAGCACCAGGACCGTTGAGAAGCCGGGGGATAAGACCGGCACCGGAAACGACATCATTGTTGTCGGCAGCCATGACCTGGCACTCAATCTCCTGGTAAGCCAGCTCCAGAACAGAAAGCCGGAAATCAACGTCGCCGTCACCCACGCCGGCAGCCTTGGCGGCCTTATTGCCCTCCAGGAGGAGAGGGCTGACCTGGCGGGCATCCACCTCCTTGATGAAGAGACCGGGGAGTACAACTACCCCTACGTGAAGCACATACTGCCCGGGCGGGAGATGGCTATTGTGCACCTGGCATACCGCATTCAGGGACTCATGTTCGCCAGCGGCAACCCCAGGCAAATCAAGGGGCTGGAAGACCTGAGGCGCCCCGACATCGCCTTCGTTAACCGGCAGAAGGGCTCCGGCACCCGCCTGCTGCTCGACCTTGAGCTGCGAAAGCAGGGCATCCCGCCCGCTGAGGTAAGAGGCTACCAGAAGGAGATAGACACACACCTTGCCGTTGCCATCAGCATCGCCCGGGGGGAGGCGGATGTCGGGCTGGGCATTGAGGCGGCGGCTAATGCCGGCGGTCTTGACTTCCTGCCCCTGCTCCGGGAAAGGTATGACCTGGTGATACCGATAGCCAACTACCGGAGCCGGCGGCTGGCGCCCCTCCTGGAGATTATCCGGAGTGAGGATTTCCGAAGGATGGTGGGGAACGTCGGCGGCTATGATACCACCCAGACCGGCGCCACAACCTTCTGCCTATAAAACCATAGTGCCTGGAAGGGAGACCGATGAAGAACAAGACCTTGCTAGTTACACTGGTATTGCTAGCCAGCCTGCTCGCCGGCTTGGTGGGCCTCATCGTCGCGCTGTACGTCCGAACCCCCAT
>CAZFCV010000064.1:3317-7222 GCA_964517985.1 uncultured Dehalococcoidales bacterium
TGCCACCGCAAGAGAGGTTAAAGGTAGCCACCACCACCAGCCTCTATGACACCGGGCTCTGGGGCTATCTGGAGCCCATGTTTGAGGAGGAAAACGGGGTGGAGGTGGACATCATGTACGCCGGCACCGGAATCGCCCTGGAATTCGGACGGCGGGGGGATGTGGATATCATCACCGTGCACTCCCGGGCTCGCGAGGAGCAGTTTGTCGCCGAGGGCTATGGCGTGGAGCGCGTCCCCTTCGCCTATAACTACTTCCTCATTGTTGGCCCCGAAAGTGACCCGGCGGGCATCAGGGGCTTGAGCCCGGAGGATGCCTTCAAGAAGCTCCTGGACACCGGGGGCGGCCAGTTTGTCTCCCGCGGCGATGACTCCGGGACTCACTCCAAGGAGAAGGCAATCTGGAAAGGAGCCGGTTTTGAATATGAGGCGGTTACCAGCGCCGGGGAGTGGTACGTTGAAGCCGGGCGGGGGATGGGGCCCACCCTGCTTATGGCTAACGAGAAGGAAGCCTACACCCTGACTGACATGGGCACCTTCCTGTCCTACAAGGGCAAACTGGGGCTGGTACCGATAGTAGATAAGGGGGAAATCCTGCTCAATGTCTACTCGGCTATCGCCATAGACCCGGCAACGCAGCCGAAGACCAACATTGAAATGGCGAACAGTCTCATCGCCTTTATTACCTCACCGGAGATACAGGGGCTCATCGGAGACTACGGGGTTGAGGAATACGGTATGCATCTCTTCACCCCCTGCGCCGGGGCAGAGCCGAAATAGGCTGCCGGGAAGGGTTAAACACCATTGACGGAAATATGGCAAGCCTTCACTATTGCCATAAAGCTGATTGCCTCACTTGACCCGGAGGTGATGGAGATAGCGGGCCGGTCGCTGCAAATCTCCATCACCTCCTGCCTCATTGCCTCCCTGCTCTGCATACCACTGGCGGGCGTTATCCACTTCCGCCAGTTCCCGGGGAAGCGGCTGCTAATAAGTATCATCCAGACCCTGTTCAGCGTCCCGACCGTGGTTGTCGGGCTATTTGTCTTTGTCCTCTTCTCCAGAGCCGGGCCCCTGGGGGAGCTCCAGCTGCTCTTTACCCCCGCGGTTATGGTAATCGGGCAGGTAATCCTGATTACCCCGATAATGCTGGGGCTGGTCATCTCCGCCCTGAGGGGTGTTGACCGGGCACTGGTAGATACGGCAACATCACTCGGTGCCAGCGGCGTGCAGACGGCTCTCACCATACTGCGGGAGGCAAGATACGCCGTCCTGGCGGCGGTGGTCATGGGTTTCGGCAGAGCCATCTCCGAGGTGGGGCTGGCTATCATGGTGGGCGGCAATATCAAGGGGTTCACCCGGGTTATCACCACCGCCATATCCCTGGAGACATCTAAAGGGGAGCTTGAGCTCGCCATAGCCCTGGGCATAATCCTTCTCGCCGTCGCCCTCATCATCAACATCGCCCTGAACAGGATCCAGCAGAGGTAGTAATGCTAAGAATAGCCAATCTCTACCAGCGATACGGTAAGCAGGAGATACTGAAGGATATCAATCTGGAGGTGGAGAGGGGGGAGATATTCGCCCTCATCGGGCCCACCGGCGCCGGCAAGACGACCCTGCTCCGCCTGATAGACCTCCTGGAGGTGCCCACCTCGGGGGAAATACATATTGCCGGGGTGGATGCCACCGGAGCGGGGAGGCAGCGGCTGGAGCTACGGCGGCGGATGGCTTTCGTGCTGCAGAAGCCGGTGGTTTTCAATATGAGCGTCTATGATAACATCGCCTGCGGGCTCCGGTGGCGGCGGAAGAGCCGGGGGGAAATCAGAGAGCCGGTTAACCGGCTCCTTGAGGCAGTGAGGCTCTCCCCCCTCGCCGATAAGAATGCCCGCACCCTGTCCGGCGGGGAAACGCAGCGGGTAGCCATCGCCCGAGCCATGGCTCTTGAGCCGGAGATACTGCTGCTGGATGAACCCACCGCCAACCTGGACCCTACCTCAACCCTGCGGATTGAGGAGCTGATACAGGACATCTTCCACCACTACAAGACGACGATAATAATGGCAACCCACGACCTGTCCCAGGGGCACCGCCTTGCCCACCGGATAGGGGTAATGGTTAACGGGCAAATCCTGCAGGCAGGAAAAGCCAGCGAGGTGTTCCGCTCCCCCTCAAACCGGGAGGTAGCCGAGTTCGTTGGTGCCGAGAACATCTTCAGCGGGAAAATCACCGCCCGGGAGGGCGAGATAGCCACCGTAGACCTCAGCGGCCGGTTTATTGAGGCAATATCGGAGCATGCCGTCAGCGAAGAGGTCTATGTCTGTATTCGGCCAGAGGACATAACCCTGTCACCGGCACAGGCAGTGAGCAGCGCCCGCAACACATTTGCCGGGCAAATAAGCCGGGTGGTGCTGAGCGGTTCGCTGGCACATGTCACCGTTGACTGCGGCCTGCCCCTTATGGCTCTGGTTACCCGGCGGTCTGCCGAAGAGCTGAACCTGACACCGGGCTGCCCGGTCTTTGCCAGTTTCAAGGCAACCGCCATCCACATTATCCCGAAACAGCCACGCTAGTGCGGGGTACCCCCCTCATATGGTGAGTGAGGAGAGGTGCTTTATCCTCTTCAGCATGTTGGGGTGGGTGGTAAAAAGCTCCATCATCCTGTCCGAGGTGGTGAGCCGCACCTGCTTGCCCCGCAACTCCATCAGCTCATCATAATCAATGGTGCCATTCATATCCCGGTCAATCTGCGCCAGCTCCCTGACCTCATACCAGGCACGGGAGGGATCATTAACAAAGAATGCCTTGACCCCCTCCACCTTCTTCAGCTCCTCCCGCCCCCGGAAGCGGGCATTGCCATAAGCCAGCTTATAGAGGGCGCTCGCCAGGTGGTGCGGCTCACTCCCCAACCCGACACTGCCCCGGTCAGCGTAGTACTCCCGGATACGGGAGCCATAGAGGACGAGCAGGTTGGTGATGAAGTAGAGGACAAAAGCTCCCAGACCGATAAGGGCGGCATAGCCGCCGTCCCGCCTGCCGCCACCAAAAGCGCCGCGGAAACGGGGCACCTGGTTTTGAGCACACTGCACACGATAGGTGCCGCAGCGACCATTGACCGCATCATTGACGTTTTCCCACCGTACCAGCAACCCCAAATCAGGGCACAGTTAGCCCTGGTCCTGGAAGGGGTGCTATCACAGGTCCTTCTCCCCCGAGCCGACGGCGACGGGCGCATCGCCGCCTTTGAGGTAATGCTTCACACCTACGCCATCGGCAACCTTATCCGTGAAGCGCGGTCCTTTGAGGTTCACTCCGTGCTTGAGGTGAGCTCCCAGCAGGGCATGCAAACACTTGACCAGGCGCTAAGAAAGCTGGTTGAAGCCGGACTGGTCACCATTGAGGAGGCACTGACCCGGGCACACAAGCCCCAGGAACTGCGCAGCAAGCTCCTCCACGCCGCAGACCAGGTGCGGCGAGCAAAATAGCGCGCCGTCCACTATTCCGGCACAGCCGCCACCAGGCTCCACTGCCCCGCCAATGCCATGCTGCGGGACAGCCGGGCAGGCGGTTTTCCTCCCCACCAAGGATGAGGCTGATACACGGCGTCTCAGTTGACGTTGGGAACAGCATTATGCTACTATTAAACAGCCCCGGGGGCAGGAAATAACCGGCTCGGTTAGACCCCTTTTATTATTCCTTGGTTAATAAGTCACAATCTGGCTGACCATATTCTAGGGGAAGAGTAATGCTGGTAGAGGAAGAGCTGGCTGGGTTATCCCCCAAAAAAGGAATGGCACTAACCATCGGTGTTTTGGATGGGGTTCACCTCGGTCATAAATACCTCATTTCGCGGCTGAAGGAGCAGGCAAGGCAGCTGAAAAAATAAGGAAAACCATTGAAAAAATA
>CAZFCV010000065.1:0-6762 GCA_964517985.1 uncultured Dehalococcoidales bacterium
TCTCTCCCGGAGGCGGCTCCGGGCGGGGGGAGCCCAGGCGGTGGTGGTCAATAGACGCTACGCAAACGCCTGCACCAGGGGGAGGGGGCTTAAGGATGCCCTTAAGGTAGCGGAGCTGGCTGCGGAGGGGGTTGGGCTGTTACCGGAGGACGTTCTGGTCGCCAGCACCGGGGTTATTGGTCAGCGGCTGCCCATGCGGCGGGTCCGGAGTGGCATGAGCCAGCTCGTCCTCTCCAGGGATGGCGGTCATGCCCTGGCAAGGGCGATAATGACCACCGATACCGTGCCCAAGGAGACGGCGGTGGCGGTGGAGGCGGGCGGAAGCCGGTTTGTCGTTGGCGGGATAGCCAAGGGCTCGGGGATGATACATCCTGACCTGGGCACCCTGCTCTGCTTCCTGACCACCGATGCTGCGGTGGATGCCGCTTTTCTCAAGCTGGCGCTGCGCCGGGCGGTGGATGCCTCGTTCAACATGGTCTCCATTGACGGTGATACCAGCCCCAATGATATGGTGCTGGTAATGGCGAACGGGCTGGCTGGGGGGGAGATGGTCCGGCAGGGTAGCGAGCTGTCCGCTGTCTTTGCGCAAGCCCTGGAGCGGGTCTGCCTTTTTCTGGCGAGGCGCATTGCCGCTGATGGTGAGGGAGCCAGCCGGCTTATTGAGGTCACGGTTAGCGGTGCGTCCCGCCTTTCCCAGGCAAGGCGTGCCGCCCGGACGGTGGCTAGCTCATCCCTGGTAAAAGCAGCCATTCATGGTGGCGACCCTAACTGGGGGCGGATTGTGGCTGCGGTGGGGAGGAGTGGCGCCAGGGTGGCGGAATCCAGGATTGACCTCTATATCGGTGACGTCGGCGTGTTAGGTGCCGGCAAGCCCCTGCCCTTCAGCCGGCGGGTTCTCCGGCGGATATTGAGCGGCAGCGAGGTGCCGATAACCATTCATCTTAACCTGGGCACCGCCAGTGCCACCGCCTGGGGTTGCGACCTCTCCGAAGAATATGTCACCATTAATAGCCGGTACACGACCTGATACCGGGGAGCAAGAATTGACTATCAAGCGGGATGACATTACGGTAGTAAAGATTGGCGGCGCTACCCTGGGTAGCGGTGATACCGCTGTTGAGGATGTTGTTTCTCTGCAGGGGCAGGGCAGGTTGCTGGTTGTCGTCCACGGCGGCGGCAGGCTGATAACCGAGTGGCTTGATAAGCAGGGTATCTCCAGCCGCTTTGTCCGCGGCGAGCGGGTAACCGATGAGGCAACGCTTAAGGTGGTGACCGCCGTGCTTGCCGGGCTGGTCAACAAGGAGCTTGTCGCCGCCATCAATGGTGGAGGGGGGCGGGCGGTGGGCATCAGCGGCGTGGACGGGGCTCTTATTCAGGCGAGGGTTGGAAACGCCGAGCTGGGCTATGTCGGCAGCGTGGCGGAGCTAGATGTAACGCTGCTGGAGGGGCTGCTTGAGGCGGGCTATATTCCGGTGGTTGCCCCGGTCGGACTCTATTCCGTTGACAGGACCGGGGAAGCGCCCCGGATGGTAAATATCAACGCCGATGCCGTGGCGGGCGAGATTGCCGCCGCCCTCGGTGCGGGGAGGCTCCTCTTCCTGACCGATGTCGCCGGTGTCTGTGACCGCTCCGGCAGCCTGTTACCGCATCTGCTGCCGGGTGAGGCGGAGGCTCTGATAGCCTCCGGGGTAGCCTCGGGGGGGATGATTCCCAAGCTTAGGGCAAGCCTCCGGGCTGGTGCCTCAGCCTGCCGCATTATTGATGGCCGGCAGCCCCACGCCCTGCTCCGGGAGATTGAGGAAGGCAGCGGCGGCACAACGATAGGGGAGATAGGATGAATAACTGGCAGGAGCTGGAGCAGAAGTACTTTATGCGCACCTTTGAGCGCATCCCCATAACCATTGTCCGGGGGGAGGGGGCGCGGGTGTGGGATGATGCAGGCCGGGAGTACCTTGACTTCGTTGCCGGCTGGGCGGTTACCAGCCTGGGTCACTGCCACCCCGTGGTTGTGGAGGCGGTATCGGAGCAGGTGCGGATGCTTATCCAGGTCTCCAACCAGTTCTATACCGTACCCCAGGTACGCCTGGCTGAGCTTCTGGTGCAGAATAGCTGTCTGGACAAGGTCTTCTTCTGCAATAGCGGGGCGGAGGCTAACGAAGGGGCGGTGAAGCTCGCCCGGCGCTACGGGAAGCGCTATCTCGGGGGAGCCTATGAGGTTATTACCACCACCAGCTCCTTTCACGGGCGCACCCTGACCATGGTGGCGGCTACCGGTCAGTCCAAGTTCCAGCAGCCGTATGTCCCGCTGCCGGCTGGTTTCAAGAACGTGGAGTATAATGATATTGAGGCGATAAAGGCGGCAACCACCGCCAGGACCTGCGCCGTGATGCTGGAGCCGGTGCAGGGGGAGGGCGGGGTCAATCTGCCCGATGATAACTACCTTAAGGCGGTGCGGGACTGGTGTGACCAGAAGGGCATCCTGCTCATTCTGGATGAAATCCAGACCGGGCTGGGCAGGATGGGGGCGCTCTTTGCCTATGAGCAATACGGGATTGAACCTGATATAATGACACTGGCTAAGGGCTTGGCGAGCGGTATCCCCATCGGGGTTATCCTGGCTAAGGATGGGGCTTCCGTCTTTGTCCCCGGCGAGCATGGCTCTACCTTTGGCGGTAATCCGGTGGCTTGTGCCGCCGGCTATGCCACGGTAAAATTTATTATTGACAATGATATCAGCGGCAACGCCCGGCGGGTCGGGGAGTATTTAATCGCCGGGCTGGAGGGGCTACGGCAGAGGTTCCCCTTCGTCACCGACGTGCGGGGGCGGGGGCTGCTGGTGGCTATGGAGTTTGATAGCGATATTGCCCAGCAGGCGGTAATGGCTTGCCTGGAGAGGGGCTTGCTGGCCAACCGGGTGAAGCCCAATGCCCTGCGCTTTATGCCGCCGCTTACTATCGGTAACGGGGAGGTGGATGAGGCGCTGGGCATAGTGGGTAGTGTCCTGTCCACTATTGCTGTCTAGAATGGAGGCTGACCATGTCAGATAAAGTAGTCTTGGCTTACAGTGGCGGTCTGGATACATCGGTGGCTGTCCGCTGGCTCAAGGAAAACTACAAGCTTGATGTTATCGCGGTTACCATTGATGTCGGTAATGAGCGCGATTTTTCCACCGTCCAGCAGAAGGCGCTCAAGGTCGGTGCCGTGAAGGCGCTGGTTCAGGACGCCAAGGAGCTATTTGTCAAGTATTTCATCTTTCCGGCGCTGCAGGCGGACGCTGTCTATGAAGGGCAGTACCCCCTGGCGACGGCGCTCTCGCGCCCGCTGATGGCGAAGCTGCTGGTGGATGTGGCGGTGGCGGAGGGGGCTTCCGCCGTGGCGCACGGCTGCACCGGCAAGGGGAATGACCAGGTCCGGTTTGATGTCAGTGTTAATGCCCTGGCGCCGGGGCTCAAGATTATCGGGCCCGCCCGGGAATGGGGCATGACACGGGAAGAGACCATTGAATACGCCCGGCGTTATGATATCCCGATACCGATTACCGCCGCCAGCCCCTATTCGCTTGATGAGAACCTGTGGGGGCGGAGCATTGAGTGCGGGGTTCTGGAAGACCCCTGGGTGGAGCCGCCGGCTGATGTTTTTGCCTGGACGAAGTGGCCCTGGGAGTCACCTGATGAACCCGCCTATGTTGAGATTGGTTTTGAAAAGGGTATCCCGGTGACGGTTGGTGGTAAGGAGATGGACGGGGTGAGCCTGATTACGTATCTCAACGAGCTTGCCGGGAGGCATGGCGTGGGGCGGATTGACCACGTGGAGAACCGGCTGGTGGGCATAAAGTCACGGGAGATTTATGAAGCCCCGGCGGCAACGGTGCTCCTCCAGGCGCACCAGGCGCTGGAGGTGCTGACCCTCGCCAAAGACCAGCTCCGCTTCAAGCAGAGGGTGGCTCAGGAGTATGCCGACCTCATCTATAATGGTCTGTGGTTCACCGCGCTGCACCAGGACCTGGCGGCTTACGTGCAGAGCTCGCAGCGCCATGTCACCGGTACGGTGCGCCTGAAGCTGTTCAAGGGGAACTGCCAGGTGGTGGGGCGGAAATCGCCCAAGTCACTCTATAGCCTTGGTCTGGCTACCTACGACAAGGGCGATGAGTTTGACCAGAGCGCCGCCACCGGCTTCATCCATATCTGGGGGCTGCCGGTCAGGACCCAGGCGCAGGCGCAGCTGCTCGGTGAAGCCGAGGGTCCGTTGAGCATCATGCCGCCGGAAAAGAAGGAGGACTAGGTGAGCCATATTCGGGGTCGCTTTGGCAGGGCAGCGGATAAGCTGGTGACGGAATACACGGCATCCATCCCCTTTGACTGGCGCCTCTATCCCCACGATATCGCCGGCTCAATCGCCCATGCCCGCATGCTGGCGAGGCAGGGCATAATCTCCGGTGAGGAGGCGGAAGCCATAACCGGGGGGCTGGCTGAGGTCAGGGAGGAGATAGAGCAGGGCAGGTTCCAGTTCCAGACGGAGCTGGAGGATATCCACATGAACATTGAAGCCCGGCTCATGGAGAAGGTCGGTGAGGTGGGGGGCAAGCTGCACACGGCGCGCTCCCGCAATGACCAGGTGGCTCTGGCTCTGCGCCTCTTCACCAGGGAGGCAATTGCCGATACCCTGAGCAGGATAAGGGGGTTGCAGCGGGCGCTGGTCAACCTTGCCGAAGCCAATAAAGACGTGGTTATGCCGGGATACACCCACCTGCAGCCGGCACAGCCGGTGCTGCTGGCGCATCACCTCTTAGCCTATTTTGAGATGCTGGAGCGGGATGCTGGCCGCTTCAAGGACGGCTACCGGCGCACCGATGTCATGCCGCTGGGCAGCGGCGCCCTGGCGGGCGTTACCTATAATGTTGACCGGGAGTTTCTGGCTCAGGAGCTGGGCTTCAGCCAGGTAAGCCAGAACAGCCTGGATGCCGTCTCGGATAGGGACTTTGTCGCCGAGTATGAAGCCGCCGCCGCTCTCGGCATGATGCACCTCTCCCGGCTGGCGGAGGAGATAGTCCTGTGGTCTTCCGCCGAGTTTGATTTTATTGAGCTTGACGATGCCTATGCCACCGGCAGCAGCATTATGCCCCAGAAGAAGAACCCCGATGTTGCCGAGCTGGCTCGGGGTAAGACGGGGCGGGTCTACGGGCAGCTCATGGCTCTGCTGACGGTGCTCAAGGGTCTGCCGCTTGCCTATAACCGGGATTTGCAGGAGGATAAAGAGGGCTTATTTGATACCGTGGATACCCTGCTCTCCACACTGGAGGTTTTTAGCGGGATGATGGGTACTCTGCGGGTTAAGGCGGAAAGTGCCGGGCGTGGCGTCAGGCGGGGCTACATTCTGGCTACGGACGTGGCGGACTATCTGGTAGGGAAGGGGGAGCCCTTCCGCAGCGCCCACGGAATAGTTGCCCGGCTGGTAAGCCACGCCATGGAGCAGGGCAAGTCTTTTGCCGAGCTCAGCCTGGATGAGTACCGGCGCTTTTCCTCCCGGTTTGGCGAGGATGTCTACGCCATTTCCGTGGAGTCATCCCTTGGCGCCCGCGATGTTACCGGCGGCACTGCCCCGAAGCAGGTGGAGCAGGCACTAGCCAGGGCGAAAAGACAGCTGGAGGGGGGATGCGGTTAGGCAGCATTTAATTGGGGGCAGGCGGCATTTAGCCGCCTGGGGTGGGGGTTAGCTCTTGGCGACCTTATTCTGGGTGCGCAGGCACCGGGTGCATAGATTGAGCCTCTTCGGCTTGCCATCTATATTGACGGTGGTGGTATGGATATTGGGTAACCAGCGCCGGTTGGTATGGCGCTTGGAGTGGCTCACATTATGACCGAACTGGGGCGACTTGCCGCATAAATCACACTTCAATCTCTCTTCCCCTTTGACCGATGAGCAAATTTATTGTACAATGCTGCTCATAATACTAGCATAAGTGAGCCAATCTTGGCAAGGATGGGTGAGATGAAAAAGATTGAGGCGGTTAGCGGGCAGGATTTACGGGAGATGTTCGCCGCGGCTACGGGCTGGCTGGAGAAGAGTGCCGCCGATATTGATGCCCTGAATGTCTTCCCGGTGCCGGACGGTGATACCGGGACAAACATGCTGCTTACCATGCGCTCTTCCATAGAGGAAGCCTACCGGGCTCCTGACCACAGTGCCTCGGCGGTGGCTCAGGCTATTTCCCTGGGGGCGCTGATGGGGGCGCGGGGCAATAGCGGGGTAATCCTGTCCCAGATCTGGCGCGGCCTGGCGCAGGGCTTGGCGGACAAGGAGCAGGCTACCGCCGGTGACCTGGCTCTTGCCCTGAAGCAATCCCTGGCGCTGGCTTACAAGGGGCTGAGCAACCCGGTGGAGGGGACTATGCTGACCGTTATCAAGGATGTCTCCGCCGCCGCCGATACGCAGGCATCGGGCGAGGGCAGCGACTTCATATCGGTCATGGAGGTGATAGTCAGCACCGCCGCCGAATCGGTGGCTAATACCCCTAACCTCCTGCCGGTGTTGAGAGAGGCGGGGGTGGTGGATGCCGGGGGTGAAGGTCTGTATACCATCTTTGATGGTGCCCTGCGCTATCTTAAAGGGGAATCCGAGCAGATGAAGTACCGCAAGCCGCAGCTGATTGTGGCGGATATACCGGCGACCAGGTTCCCGGAGATGGTGGCGGCGGAAGAGGTGCCCTACGGCTACTGCACCGAGTTCCTGCTCAAGGGGAAGGACTTTGAGCCGGAGAAAATC
>CAZFCV010000065.1:6772-7117 GCA_964517985.1 uncultured Dehalococcoidales bacterium
CAGGACCCGGCTGCAGAAGAAGGGGGAGTCCTTGATTGTTGTCGGTGATAAATCGGCGGTGCGGGTTCATATCCATACCCTGGACCCGGGGAATATTGTCCGCTATGCCACTACACTGGGCACCGTGCATCAGGTGAGCATCCGCAACATGGATGAGCAGCACCAGGCATACGTGGAGATGCAGAAGGAGCGGGTGCCGGCGGTTGACGTTGCCACTATTGCCGTGGTCGCCGGGGACGGGCTGGCTGAGGTCTTCAAGAGCCTGGGGGCGAGCGCCGTTGTCCCCGGTGGGCAGACGATGAACCCCAGCACCAAGGATTTGCTCCAGGCGGTAGAATCGGTGGC
>CAZFCV010000066.1:0-2217 GCA_964517985.1 uncultured Dehalococcoidales bacterium
GATAGCCAGCCCCTGAGGGATGCCGTCCGGGTGCTGAGGAACCTTGACATTGATTTTGGCTATCTCGCCGATGATGAGCCGTGCTGCGGCGGGCTCCTGCACTACACTGGCCTGGAAGATGAGTTTGCCCGGAATGCCCGGCGGCTATACGACGGGCTAAAATCACGCGGGGTGAAGCGAGTTATCGGTATCGTCCCTTCCTGCACCCACACCATCCGCGACCTGATTCGGCAATACATCACCGGATACGACCTGGAGGTAAAGCATTTTTCCGAGGTCGTCCTGGAGGGTATCCAGTCCCGGGAACTGCGCTTTCCCCGGGAGGTCAGGGTTACCTACCATGACCCCTGCCAGCTTGCCCGCTACCTGGGGCTCATAGAGCAACCACGCCAGATACTACGGGCTATCCAGGGGATTGAGCTCGTGGAAACGGAATGGACCAACCGGGAGTGGGCAACATGCTGCGGGGGCGGCGGTGGCTTTGAAGCCGTTTTCCCGAAGCTGAGCGAAATCCTGGCGGCGAACCGGGCACGAGAACTGGCGGAAACCGGAGCCCGGATTATCGTTACCCACTGTCCCGGCTGTATCATGCAGCTCAAGAACGGACTGAAGAAAGAGAAAATTGACGGAGTGGAAGTCCTTGACATAGCCCAGGTCGTGGCTATGGCTATGGAGACGTGAGGAGATGTCTGTCTTTACCGACTACAAGAAAGAAATAATGGCTGCCGCCCGGGACGAGCGCATAAGGACGGCGCTATCACGGGCAATCAAGGGCTACCGGGCGAATACCAGTGATGCCCTCAGGAAGTTCCCCCACACCATCAAGATGGCGGAGGAAGTCAGGGAGATAAAAGAGAAAGCCGTCGCTGAGATGGAGCAGCTTGCCGAGCAAGCCTGTGCCGCCATCGCGGAAAACCACGGGAAAGCCTATATAGCCAGAACCGCCGAAGATGCCCTGGGTATTATCCGGGGGCTGGTGGGGGGCGGCAAACTAATCGTCAAAGCCAAGAGCATGACCGGCGAAGAAATAGACCTGCGAGAGCACCTGGAGGAATGGGGCAACGAGGTCTATGAAACCGACCTGGGGGAATTTATCCTCCAGAAGCTTGGGGCAAAGCCCATGCACATCCTGGCGCCGGCGGTTCACGTGCCCAAGGAGGATGTCGCCGCGCTCTTCTCCCGGATTACCGGCAAGGAGCTGCTGCCGGAAGATATTGAAACGCTGGTAGCCACCGCCCGGGAGCTGCTCCGGGACAAATACTTCCAGGCAGACATCGGCATGAGCGGCGCCAACGTGGTGGCGGCTGATACCGGGACGCTGTTCCTCATCGAGAATGAGGGAAACATTCGCCTGGCTACCGGTGCCCCGCCGGTTCACATTGCGCTGGTCGGCATGGAGAAACTGGTGCCAACCCTGGGTGACGCCTGCAAGGTCGCCGAGGTAACCTGGAGGTACGCCAACTATACCGTCCCCGCCTATGTCAGCCTGGTGTCCGGCCCCAGCAAGACCGGCGATATTGAGAAGGTGATAACCTACGGAGCACATGGTCCCAGGGAACTGAATGTCATCTTTCTGGACGCCGGGAGGAGCAAGTTAGCCACCTACCCGATACTGCGGCAGGCACTCTACTGCCTGAGATGCGGCGGCTGCCTCTACGAATGCCCAGTCTTCGGCGTAACGGCGGGTCACTTTGGCGACAAGTACTTCGCCGGCATAGGGGCGATCTGGGCGGCAATGCTGACGGAAAACCAGGAGAAGGGGGCGGCACTAGCCTACACCTGCCTGACCTGCGGCCGGTGCAAGGTAAGATGCCCCGTGGCAATAGATACGCCGGAGATGGTGGTTCAACTGAGAAGGCAACTCGCCCAGAGTGCCCGGTCTCCAGAATAGCCACCAGATGCCCTGATTTCTGCCCTTCCTGTCAGCCAGCACACGGTAACCCTTAGGGGGTCAGGTCAGTATACTGGGTAATCTTCCCAGCCGAAGGACCGTCTGTCACTGGTAATATTAAATCTTATAGCTTCAGTTAATCGAAGACTATCATTCGATGGGTGATCTCCGAGGGCTTCAATCTGCCAGTCGCCTTCCTCCGGCAATATTATGGTTGCCGAGAATTCAACCGGCTCATTTTTCTTTAAGTTTCCTTGCCATTCCAGGTCACCATCTACAAGGAGGTTCTCTCCCGGGATTTTGATTATCGACTTATCCTCTAATCT
>CAZFCV010000066.1:2227-7062 GCA_964517985.1 uncultured Dehalococcoidales bacterium
CCGGGTCATCAACTATAGAGATGACGCGACAGGTCAGGACAGCCTCCTCCCCTACACTTGGGATTTTTGAGATATCGAAATCCAGAACTGCAGGAGAGTCTTCATCGGGGGTCCGTTTCCCAATTCTCCCTCCATAGTCGAAGTAGTTAAGGTAGCCAAATGGGCCGGATTTGAATTCCTCTGTATAACTGCGACCCAAATCTACCGCAGCATCCTCAACAACGGCAATATGTCTCATGCTCTTAAAGGGTTTTGCCCAGCCCTCACCGGAGAAGTATCCTGTTATTCTCCAGACACCTTCCCTGGGGAGTTGTATCGTACTGTGCAGCTCAATCATTCTATTTTCTTTGGCATTTCCCTCCCAGGTTAGCTCGCCGCTGACCAGGACCTCATCCAGCGGTACAGGGACACGATACCTAGCCTCGGAATAGCTGCCCCTGGTGTTCGCATAGTAGAACTCCACCCACGAGCGGGCATTAGCTAAGCTTTGCGGGTCAATATCATAAGGGATCGTACTTATTAGGGTGGAACATATCAACTCAGACGTCTCGCCTAGTTTGGGTGGATGAGATAATGATAGCTCTACTGTTACTGCATCTACGGGTGCAGGAGGCGTAGGCCTGGTTTCTGGGCCATTTGCTGGAGGCTCTGGGAGTTCCTCTGGCGTAGAATCTGTTTTTAAGCCATTACAGCTTGAAATGGTAAGGAGCAAGATAGGAAGGACTAACAACAATATGAGCGCTTTTCGGAAATACATATCCCATCCCCCTGCCCAGCCTCTGCTATATGCTATAACGTATCCTACACTATATAGGTTAGTTGAATATAAAACTAATATAGCGATATGTCAATCGGCAAAATACCTGAGTTTTTGCTTCAAAAAACCTGAGGCAAACCTCCGGTTTAGGGGGTCAGGTCACCTTGATTTCCCAGCGGAACAGGCAAAACCAAAGGGGAGAGTCTCATCGACTCTCCCCTTGTCAGTAGCACCCAGCACCGGGTTCCGGTTATGAACCAGAGCCGGCTAAACCCGCCGGGTTAACAGGATCGCAACCACCACCCCGCCAACCAGGATAATGCCAATAACTACGATGGCAATAACACCGGCGGTGTCAAGCTCTCCGCCAGCCAGAAGCCCGCCCTGTTGAGGTTGCGGTGTGCCCTCACCAACTACGTAGAACGTCCCCGCCGCATCCCCAATCGTTACCTGGTATTCTCCCGGTTCCACCTTATATACGGTGAAGCTTACCCGCTGCGCTGTGCCCGGCGATACACCCACGCCCGCCGATTGCTCGTGATGACCGTTTATCATCAGGCTCACATTACCCGAGCCCCACGTGCCGCCTTCATTGACTACATCAGCCGTAACCTGTACTGCCTGCCTGGGCTGCGCATGAGCCGCCGAAATATGCAAATTGCGCACCATCAGCTCAGCAGGTACTGCCATGTCTTCTACTATTACGCAGTTAGCTACGGTAATAGTCTCCGTTCTGCCGGCATTGGCTATCGTCAGGGTAACCGTATAGGTTCCCTCCGACTGATAGGTGTGAACAGGATTGCGCGAGTGGCTGGTTCGTCCATCGCCAAAGCTCCAGTGCCATGAGTCAATGCCTTCACCGATTGACCTGTCGTGGAACCTGACGATGAGTGGCGCTCCACCCACCGCCGGTGCAGTAGTGAAGTCAGCAACCAGTGGCGGCGCCGAAACGCCCGCCAGGAGAACTATCTCAGAGGAACCCTCGCGGACAAATACTATCTTTGACCCGTCCGGGCTGAAGGTTGGGTCAGTATACATGCCGCACCGGTCAAAACGTTCCGTCAGTGAATACTGCTCTGAGCCATCCGGGGAGATAATCCTGATATCGCTATCCTCACCGTCATCGCTCTGCGGGCCATAGACGAACGTTATCCAGTTCCCCTGCGGGCTCCAGTCCGGAAATCCGGCGCAGTAATCATCCGTTTCCAGAAGGTACTCAAAACCGGTTCCGTCCGGATTGATCAAACAGAGACCGTAAGGGGAGTCATCGTTATGCGTGTAGATAATCTTTCTCCCGTCAGGGCTCCAGTCAAACCACTTCACGTAGTCGTCCTCAAGCTGTATATCACCGCTACCATCACTATTGATGACATGCAAAAGATAACTGCTATCCCTATACAGTATCTTGGAGCCGTCGGGGCTATACTTGGGAGACTCCGGTGGATAAGCGTCAGAAGCCAGCTCCGTCTCGGTGCCATCATCTATATCAAGCTCATAAAGGTACTTATCGCTATCACTGTATATGAATACTACCTTCTCTCCGTCAGCGCTGAGGGAAAAACGCGCCCCCCGGCAGACGGTATCACCCGCTGGGCTTATTTCCTCCTGGTGGGAACCGTCCGGATTCATCATCCATATCTCGGCATGATCGTTGCCGCTGACATCGAAGTTTCTAACGAAGACAATCTTTCTGCCGTCCGGGGTGAAGAGGGGACGGGTATCGCAAGCATCGTTATTGGTAAGCCGGGTCAGCCCCTCCCCATCAACGTCTATCGTGTATATCTCCCAATCACCGTCACCACTATCATATAACTGGAAGACGACTGTCCCGCTGTCCGGGCTCCACGACGGGTTCTTCGCATCCTCACCCAGCCCCGCGGTCAAGCTGGTTTCCGCCACCGGAAAAGACGGAAGGACCTGCGGGGGCAAAATAGCCGGTAACGGCTCCCCCACGCCCCCAGTTAATTTTTCAACCGGCAGCAGCCCTTCAACCACCTTTGTATCGTGCCCCTCTTTTCCATTGGGACCCTTACCCTCACCACTATCAGCCGACACCACTCCCGCCACCAGACAGGACACCACCACAAACAAAACAACCACCACCGCCAATACTTCCCTCATTCTTCCAGGCATGTTTTCCCTCCGTTTTCCCTCGTCAGGTATTTTATGTCAACTAAATACCTTATTATACCCAAACAGCAGGGAGATGACCCATCAGCAGCCACCTCCCTCACTATACCGGTACCTTGTCAGCCCGCGCCTTATATAACTATTTGACTATGCCCCACCAACCCCATCCCCCTCATGAATTTACAGGAATATCTATCAGCCAGCTACTCTTGGTAGCTATCCTACTACGATAGATACCAAAAAGTCAATAGTTTATGCGTAAAGTTTACATTCATTCATAAAGACAGCAAACCGAGTACTAAATTAATTGCCAGTCCCAGGATAATCGAGCCAGACCAGAATAGTGCCACCAGGATAACAACCGCCTTCTTACCTATTGTTGGTACCAGTGCCGGGATTGCTGACAGGCATATGCCAGTGCCGGCAATCGTAAAGGCGATGGCATGTCCCACCGGGACAGCGTTGGCTCCCATCAGTGCTTCGTTCATCAGCGGGGCAAGAATAACAATCTCCTGCCCGGAACAGAGGAAGAGAGGCAGGGTAATGGAAGTAGCGGTAATAAGCCCGACGAAATCCGAGGATAGATAGGTGCCGACAACAGAGGCGGGCACATATTTCGCCACCAGGGCACCTATTATTATGCCGAAGGAAATGAACGGGAGTAGAGAGAGCATTATATCCCACCCGGCAACAAGCGGGTTGCTGGCGCTGGTTGTCCGGCTGCTCCCGGATAGGGCACAACCCTGGCAGGAGTAGCACCCGGGCTTGCCACCTTCCCCTTTTACTCCCGCCAATCGCTCTATGATGATTCCCGAGATTATGGCAAGGACGAAAATGGCAATGATGCGTGCTATGGCATATGATGGCCCCAGTTGGAAGCTAAAAGGAATTACAAAGGGGCTGAGAACAGGGGCAACCATCAGGAAGGTAATTACTGTACGGACTCGTATCTTCCCTGTCGCCAGCATGCCACGGGCGAGCGGCACCGCACCACAGGAACAGACCGGTATCAGGGCGGCAAATACACCGCCCCCGACCATACTGGTGGGCAGCTTGAAGCGACCCGATGAGTAGAGTTTCATTATGAGCCCGCCGACGATACAACCAACGACGAAATAGGGGAACAGGCTAAGCGAGAAACGAAACAGCATGTGAAAGAAATGTATTTCACAGTCAAAGATGGGGAGCCCGCCGGTTGCACAGATATGGTGGCAATATACATAGGCATAAACACCCGTAGCCCCCAGCACGACCATCGCCCACTGCTTGAGCTGCGTTGATAGTTCCAAATCGGCGGTAAATCTTGAGAAGGTACTCCTGAATGCGGGCAGCCGTTTGTTCAGCTGCGATACGAGCATGATAAGGACGAATACTACGAATAGAACCAGCCCAACATAGGTGTGGAACGTCCAGCCGGTCTCTACCTCCTCCAATGGCTTGAGGTCACCGGTGTCCATCGGCAGAAGTAGACCTACGGAGATTGCTATGAGAAATAACGAAAGGATAACCGCAAGCGGTTTGAGTGTTTTCCTCACCGGGCAATAGCCTTTATACTATACGTCCCAATTCGCTGGGATACGACTTTGTCAGAAACCGTAATCTCAAACTGCGCTTCCTCCCCGGAGGACAGGGGGCTCTGGATAAATGTATGAGCCACATCAATGATTTTTGATTCGCTTTCGTAGAAGGTTACCACTACCTTTACCTGCTCCGCTACCCCGTTACCGGTATTCTTAACCCTGCCGGCTAACTCATACTGACCGGTTTCTTCATCAAGCTCACCGCTGGATTCAGCAACATCTATATCAGTGAGCGTTTCTTCACCGGCTGTGCCGTAATCACTCACCTCAACCTTGAATTTCTCAAACTTATTAACATCAAAATTGACTAAATCGGCGACTTCCGCGTCAGACAGGGCAACCTTGAACGGCGAGGTCTCGCCGGGGGC
>CAZFCV010000067.1:0-7061 GCA_964517985.1 uncultured Dehalococcoidales bacterium
TAGCGCAGTTTGGTTAGCGCGCAGCGTTCGGGACGCTGAGGCCGGTGGTTCGAATCCACTCGCCCCGACCATTCTATCCCACCCTCCTCTTTGCCTCCTCCCATAGCCTGTTCTGCTCTTCAAAACTCATCTTGCCAAAGCTCAGCCCGCGCTGGCGGCATAGCTCCTCCATGCCGGTAAAGCGCCGGTAGAACTTGCGATTGGCTTCCCGCAGCGCCGCCTCCAGGTCTATTCCCTGCCGGCGGGCAATGTTAGCCAGGGTGAAGAGCAGGTCGCCAAACTCCGCCGCCCTCTCTGCCTCGCTTTCCGCCTGGTTTAGCTCCCTCACCTCCTCCGCCAGCTTGTCAATAACACCGCTGTCCTCTTCCCAGTCAAAGCCGAGCCGTGCCACCCGCTGCTGAATCTCCCGGCTGTAGCTCAGAGCCGGCATACTCTTCGGCACGCTGTCCAGCGCCGAGGTATCGGCGTCGCGCTCTTCCTGCTTGAGGACCTCCCAGTTGAGGGCTACCGTCTCGGCGTCCTTTACCTTCTCTGAGCCGAAGATGTGGGGGTGGCGGCGGATGAGCTTCTTGTTGATGCCCCGGGCAACATCCTCCAGGGCAAACTCCCCGGCTTCGGCGGCAATCTGGGCATGGAGGACAATCTGCATCAGGAGGTCGCCCAGCTCGGCGCAGAGCTTTCCCGGGTCCGCCTCATCCAGTGCCTCCAGCACCTCGTAGCACTCCGCCAGCAGGTTCTCCCGCAGCGAGGCATGCGTCTGCTTTCTGTCCCAGGGGCAGCCATCGGGGGCGCGCAGCCGGGCGATGGTATCAACCAGGGTGGCTAGCTGGCTTATCGCTTCTGGTGCTGGCAAGGTGACACCTCCTTTAACTGGTTGCATTATACCGTCTGGGCTGGAATGAGGCAAACAGGGAAAGCTATTTATCGGGGGCTTGATGGGGATGAGCTTGACCGCTAATAGCGAGGTGGGTTAAAATAATATAGGATTCCCCCTACTCATTTAACGAGGGAGAAGAGCGCCTAAATTATGCAATATGCCACCATCATCTATACTAAAGAAGACCACAGTGCTCATATAACCCTCAACCGCCCTGGGGCAAGCAATGCTATCAACCAGCGGCTGGCTCAGGAGCTGGAGGATGCCTGCCGCGGGATAAATCAGGATGATGATGTTTTCGTTGCCGTCATTACCGGCGCGGGGGATGCCTTCTGCTGTGGTGGTGAAGCGGGGCTGGCGGAGCGCAGCGGTGCCGCCGCTATTGCCGGCATTGACCGGCCGGTGATTGCCGCCATTAACGGGGATGCCCTGGGGCAGGGGCTGGAGCTGGCTCTCGCCTGTGATATCAGGCTGGCGGTAAGCGGAGCCCGGTTTGGCTTTCCCGAGGTGGGTATGGGGCTCATTCCCGGGGACGGTGGCACCCAGCGGCTGCCCCGCATCGTGGGGAGGGCGAAAGCCCTGGAGTTGCTCCTTACCGCCGGGACTATAGGCTCTGAGGAGGCTTGGGAGATAGGGCTGGTCAGCAAGGTTGTTGCCCCGGAGGAGCTGGCTTCCGAGGCGGGCGCGGTGGCAAAGACCATAGCCGCCAAGGGGCCCATTGCCCTGAGGTATGCCCGGGAGGCGGTGTACAAGGGACTGGATTTAACCCTGGAGCAAGGGCTCCGGCTTGAGGCTGACCTTTATTTCTTGCTGCATACTACTGCTGACAGGACTGAGGGAATCAACGCCTTCCGGGAGAAGAGACCTCCGCAATTCAAAGGGCAATAGCGGTTGGGGGGGTAAGGACGGGAGACCCCGATGACTGATTTTGAGACAATTATCTACGAAAAGGCTGATGGCGTGGCTCACGTTACCCTTAACCGGCACGAGGTGCTGAACGCCTATAGCCTGCAGATGAGGGACGAGCTATACCAGGTGCTGGGCGCCATCCAGGATGACCCTGAGGTCCGGGTAGCCATATTCAAGGGTGCCGGGGAGAAAGCCTTCTGTGCCGGGGCTGACCTGAGCGAGTTCCTTACCGCCCCGTCCCCGGTAATTGCCCGGCAGGTGCGCTGGGAGCGCGATGTCTGGGGGCTTTTCCTGAGCATTACCAAGCCGCTGATTGCCGCTGTTCACGGCTATGTCCTGGGCGATGGCATAGAGATTGCCCTCTGTTGTGACATCAGGCTGGCGGCAGAGGATGCCCGGTTTGGTATGCCGGAGCCGGGGCTGGGTATAATCCCCGCCGCTGGTGGCAGCCAGACCCTGCCCCGGATAGTGGGTGGTGCCCGGGCGCTGGAGGTAATACTCAGCGGTCGGTGGCTCAAGGCTGACGAGGCATACCGCCTGGGGCTGGTTAACCGGGTAGTTCCCCGCCCTGACCTGCTGCCGGCTGCGGAGAGGCTAGCCAGCCGGCTCAAAGCCCACCGCCCGCTTGCCGTGCGCTGTGCCAAGCAGGCGGTAACCAGAGGGCTTGACCTGAGCCTGGAAGAGGGGCTGGAGCTGGAGGCAAGGCTTGGTCGTCTGCTTATCCGGTCTCACCAGGAAGGGGTTATTTAGCGTGGGAGAGGGAGGCTGTTTGATGGCGGAAGCGGAGATGGATGTCCTTACCGAAAGGGTAGCCGACCTGCTCCTTGCTGCCGGAAGGGTGGTCGTCTTTACCGGCGCCGGGATTAGCACCGAGTCGGGGATACCGGATTTCCGCAGCCCGGGCGGCATCTGGAGCCGGTTTGACCCTGATGACTTCACCATTCAGCGGTTTGTCAGCTCCCCGGAGGCGCGGAAAAAGCACTGGCAGATGCTCAGGGAAGGGCTGCTGACCTTTTGGGCGGAGCCAAACCCGGCTCACCATGCCATCGCCGAGCTGGACCGGCGGGGCAAGCTGGATTGCGTTATCACCCAGAACGTGGATTGCCTGCACCAGAAAGCCGGTGTCGCTGACGAGAAGGTTTTTGAGCTTCACGGCAATATGCAGCGGGCGGTGTGCCTGAGCTGTGGTCGGCGCTACCCCTTTGCCCGGGTTAAAGCCAGGCTGGACGGGGGGGAGGAGGTTCCCGATTGCGAGGCGTGCCACGGTCTGCTCAAGCCGGATGCCGTTCTCTTCGGTGAGGCGTTGCCCCAGGATGTGCTGCAGGAGGCGACCTCTCGCGCCTGTGCCTGTGACCTGTTTATCGTCATTGGTTCCACCCTGGTCGTCTACCCTGCCGCCTATATGCCCGCCTATGCTACCCGTGCCGGGGCAAAACTTGTTATTATTAACCTGGGCGCAACACCAATGGACGAGGAGGCAGTGGTTGTCATCAGGGCTAAAGCCGGGGAGGCAATGTCCCGCATAGTAGAGCGACTCAAGGAAAAAATGGGCGGTTGATTTAGCCGCAAGACAGGAGGAGGATTTTTAAAAATGGATAAGGTCTGGAACAACGCTGAAGAGGCAGTTGCCGATGTATTTGACGGAGCCCGGATAGCGGTAGGTGGTTTCTTTACCGCCGGGGTTCCCCGGATGTTACTGCGGGCTTTGGTTGCCCGGGGGGCGAAGGACCTCGTCATAACCTGTGGCTGTGGTCCCCTGCTGGGGGCACCCGAGGAGCTGGCGGCTCTGGTCAAGAACAAGCAGATGAAGATGGTAATTGACTCCTACGGGCTCTATCGCTCCGCCAGCAAAGGCATCCAGGATCCCTTTGAGCAGGCGGTTAGAGCCGGTGAGGTAGAGTTGAGGGTATATCCCATGGGGACTCTGGCGGAAAGGTTCCGGGCGGGTGCCGCCGGCATCCCCGCTTTCTACACCCCCACCGGGGTGGGCACGGTGGTGGAGGATACCATCGTCACCAACATCAGGGCGGAGCAGAGGTTGAAGGAGACGAGGATATTCAACGGGGAGCGGTATGTCCTGGAGCATGCCCTGACCCCGGATTTTGCCTTTGTTCATGCCCACACCGGGGATAGGGAGGGCAATCTCCGCTACCGGATGAGCGCCCGGAACTTCAACCCGGTGATGGCGGCGGCGTCCAGGGTGACCATTGCCGAGGTGGAGAATCTGGTGGAGCCCGGCGTGCTTAAACCGGATGATGTCCATACTGCGGGGATATATGTGAAACGGGTAGTACCGGTAACCCGGATTAGTGGTCCGGTGGGGATAGACTAGAGTTCAGGAAGGAGGGAGAGAAAAATGAAGCTTAGTGGACTTTCTCGTGAGATGATTGCCCTGCGGGCAAGCCGTGAGATAAAGGATGGCGACTATGTTAACCTGGGGATAGGTATCCCCACCCTTATTGGCAACTGGATAGAGGGAAGGGATGTGGCGCTGCAGTCGGAGATAGGGCTGCTCAAGACCGGCTCGCTGGTTTTTGGAGACGATGTCGACCAGGACCTGATAAATGCCAGCGCTCAGCCGGTGTCCGAGATACCCGGGATGGCTTGCTTTGACATAGTTGATTCCTTTGCCATGATAAGAAGTGGTAGAATGGATGTTGTTGTCATGGGTGCCCTGCAGGTTGATGCCACGGGCGACTACGCCGGATGGGCAAACCCGGTGCGGGGGCTGTATGGGGTGGGCAATATTGGCGGCTCTATGGATCTGGCCGCCGGGGCGAGGAAATTGCTCATCTGTATGGAGCATACCACCAGGGACGGGCAGTATAAGCTCGTTAACGAGCTGAGCTACCCGGCGACTACGGAAGGAAAGGTAAACAAGATATTTACTGACCTGGCGGTGATAGAGGTCACCCCGCAGGGGCTCCTCCTCAAGGAAATCTACCCGGGGCTTACCCCGGAGGAGGTCCAGTCGGTAACCGAGCCCAAGCTGATAGTAAGCGATGACCTGAAGGAAATAGAACTCTAGGGAGGGTTAAATGAATACTACGGACTTCCTCAATATCTCGGCAGCAATCTGCCCGGACAGGCTGGCGATTGTTTTTGAGGGGAACCGGTATACCTTCAGCCAGCTGAACGAGCGGGTGAACCGGTTAGCCAGTGCCCTGCTGAACCTGGGGGTCGCCAAGGGCGACCGGGTGGCTATGCTTCAGGTCAACTGTAACCAGCATGTGGAGGTCTATTTTGCCGTTGCCAAGATCGGGGCTATCTACGTGCCGCTGAACTTCAGAGCCAAGGGGGATGAGCTCACCTACATGCTCAACAGTGCCGAAGCGAAGGCGCTTTTTGCCGGTGAGCGCTATACATCCCTGGTTGCCTCCATAAAGCCGGACGTCCCCTCGCTGCAGCACCTTGTGTCCGTGGAGAGCAAGCATGATGGCATGCCCTATTACGAGGACTTAATCTCTTCGGCATCAGCCGATGAGGTGACCGCCGATATTGATGATGACGACACCACCATGCTGGTCTACACCGCCGGTACCACCGGCTTCCCCAAGGGGGTGATGCTAGCCCACAGCAGCTTTGCCCTTTATGTCCTGGAGAACGTGATGCCGGCTGACCCGGTGATTGAGGAGAGGAATATCCTCACCGTCCCGCTATACCATGTCGCCGGGCTTCAGGCGGTGATGGCGGCAATCTACGGCGGGCGGACACTGGTCATGGAGCGCCAGTTTGAGCCCGGCGAATGGATGGGGCTGGTGGCGGGAGAGAAAGCCAACCGGGCGATGATGGTCCCCACCATGCTCAAGCAGCTCCTGGACCACCCTGATTTCGGCAAGCATGACCTGTCCAGCCTGAAGGTGATAACCTATGGTGCTGCTCCGATGCCTCTTGAGGTGATAAAGAAAGCCCTGGACGTCTTCCCCGGGGTTAGCTTTATCAATGCCTTTGGTCAGACGGAGACGGCGTCAACCATTACCACGCTGAGCCCGGAGGACCACGTTATCTCCGGCACCGAGGAGGAGAAGGAAAGGAAGCTGAAGCGCCTCTCCTCCATCGGTAAGCCGATGTCGGATGTTGAGATGAAGGTGATTGACGAGGAGGGGCGTGACCTGCCGGTCGGGGAGGTGGGCGAGATTGTTGCCCGGGGACCGAGGGTGATGACCGGCTACTGGAAGGATGACGAGAAGACGAGCAAGACCATTGACAAGGACGGCTGGGTTCATACCGGTGACGTGGGCTATGTGGATGACGACGGCTACTTTTACCTGTCGGGCCGGTCTTCCGATATAATCATCCGTGCCGGGGAAAACATCGCTCCTGAAGAGCTGGAGGCGGCGTTGCGCACTTACCCCAAGGTTGATGATGCCGCCGTAATCGGCGTTCCTGACGAGGTGTGGGGGGAGGAGCCCAGGGCAATAGTCGTCCTCAAGAAGGGGGAGACGGCTACCGCCGAGGAGATAATGGAGCACTGCCGGCAGAAGCTGGCTAGCTACAAGAGACCACGCTCCGTGATTTTTGTCGATGAGCTGCCCCGCAACCCGATGGGCAAGGTGCTGAAGCGGGTTCTCCGCGACCAGTATGGCAAACCCTAAGCACTGGCTTTTGCTTTCCTGAGGTTGTAAGCCGCCTTTCTCCCGCGAGAAGGGCGGCTTACTTATCGCCCGCCCCTAGGTGGAATGGGGGTGGGAGAGGGCGGACTGTGCCACCAGCTCGGCGATGTCCATCACCTTGAGCGATTCCTCAGCCTCTTTTGCCTTGATGCCGTCCTCAAACATCTGGAGGCAGTAGGGGCAGGCGGTAGCTACAATCCGGGCACCAACGGCTATTACCTGCTCGGTGCGCATTTCGTTGATGCGCTGCCCTGCCCTCTGCTCCTCCAGCCACAGGTGGCCACCGCCGGCACCGCAGCAGAAGCCGCGCTCACGGTTGCGCATCATCTCCACCAGGGTAATATCGGGCAGGCTGCCCAGTAACTGCCGTGGTGGCTCGGTGATATCGTTGTACCGCCCCAGGTAGCAGGCGTCGTGGTAGGTCACCACGCCCCCCGCCCCCTTGATAATTTTTAGCTTGCCTTCCTGTAGCAGCCGGGCGATGAACTGGGAGTGGTGCCAGACCTCAAAATCGCCGCCGAACTGGGGGTACTCGTTCTTTATTGTGTTGTAGCAGTGGGGGCAGCCGGTGACTATCCTTTTGATGCCGTAGCCTTTTAGCTTCTCAATGTTGGCTTGCGCCTGCATCTGAAAGAGGTACTCGTTGCCCAGGCGGCGGGCGG